>CAYZUW010000004.1:0-32174 GCA_964481325.1 uncultured Saprospiraceae bacterium | reverse complement strand
GGCTCACGCCCTATCCTGCCTTCTACCGCCCTGCCTGGGCTCATTAACCATTGGGCACCTCTATTAACCTCATTCAAGAAGTAATCTAAAATTTTCAATTTTTTATTCCATTTATCATCATGAACTACTTCTTTGCTTATCAGTCGCTTAGCTAAGGCTAAACTCCCTCTTCGCGCCTCGTATTTCATGTGCTAAATGAAATTTACTTTCTTTCAGAGGTTAATAGAGGCGCCCCATTACCATTTTGAAATACTCTTCCTAATTCCCTACCCATAATAATCCACAATCCTTGGATCAACCATGACATCTCTTGGAGTCAATTTGGTCTTCAGCACGATACCATCTAAACTGCGGCAACGACTGAGTGCCACATAAGTTTGTCCATGCTCAAAGGCACCACCTGCCATGTCGATAATCACTTTAGTAAACGTTTTTCCTTGACTCTTGTGGATGGTGACTGCCCAAGATAATTTGAGAGGGAGTTGACTAAAGGTACCTATAACCTCTGACTCAATAGCGCCAACTTTAGATACACGGTACTTGAGTATCTCCCATTCTTCTTTCTCTACTTTTATTTCTTTGCGATCTCCGTTTTGGTCTTCGATTTCTACGATGACTTTATCTTGGGAGATGCTTCGCACAATGCCGATAGTACCATTTACGTAGGCACGGTTGATGACATCGTTTCTGATGAACATCACTTGGGCGCCTAGCTTCAACTCTAGGGTGCCTGGCGCAGGGAAAAGACGAGGCTCAAACTTACCCTCTATCTTGGCGTTGAAATAATAGGATACCCCTTCTAGGGCGGCTAGTTCTCGAATGTTTACGGCGTCTGCTGTTTTATTTCGAGAAGTCAAGGTGATGTAAAATTCTTCTGACTCAAACTCTGGCACGTAGCGTTCGTTGAGGTCTTCTAAATCATCATAGTCAATGGTATTGGTACGGATAGCTTCTAACAAGCGGATAAAATGCCGATTGTCTTGTCGATATATTTTCCTCAGTTCTATGACTTGCAAATCGAAGTCGCGATTGATTACTTCTGCAGAGAAGAAGTAGGGAGATTCATATTCTGTTTGAAACTTGACGCGCTCCATGTGATTGGCCACTACAGGGGGTAGCTGAAAAAGATCTCCGAAAAAGACGACCTGCACGCCACCAAAGGGAATATTCTTCTCTCGGTTTATCCTTAAAAACTTATCGATTCCATCCAGAATATCTGCTCTCACCATAGAGATCTCATCGATGACGAGCACCTCCATCCGAAGGTACATTTTTCTAGATTTTCGTTTGGTGATATGGGATTCGAAATCTGGCCTTGGAGGGAAACCAAAAAAGGAATGGATAGTTTGTCCTTTTACGTTCAAGGCAGCTACTCCTGTGGGGGCTACCACTACTACTTTTTTTCGAGTAGTATTTCTGAAGAGATTGAGTAAGGTAGATTTTCCTGTCCCTGCTCTTCCAGTTATGAAAAAACTTTGGTTAGTGTTTTCTAACTCTTCTAAAACATCTTGGAATTCTTGGCTTAATTCTACTGCAGTCTTTGGGGTGTCGGTTGTGCTTCGTCCTTCCATGTATTGGCTACTTGACTTCTTTTACTAGGTACACTAATACGGGTAGGTGGTCACTATAGCCACCGTTGTAAATATCTCCAGAAAAGGTTCTTTTTGGGTAGCCTTTGTACCGTCCAGAAACTTGTATCATCCAGGGTTGTTTGAATATTTCTGCTTTATAATACTTCATTTGATCCTCCTTATCTACTAGCAAACTGTGCGAAATGATAATCTGGTCAAATACGCTCCAACTGTCTCTAAATGAAGTAGTTCCATTACCCATTTTATAAAAATCTGATAAAGGGTTGTACAAGCCTCCTTGACTTGTTTTCTCTATTTTTCCTTTAGCATTGAGATGTTTTTTTACACTTGGACTTGTAGGGTCATCATTAAGATCGCCCATCACTATGATGTTGGATTCTGGATTGTCTTGATACAAAGAATCTGCAATGCCTTTACATACCTGTGCGGCTTTGTTTCGATAAGCAGCAGCCTTGTTTTCTCCTCCTGATCTAGAGGGCCAGTGATTGACCATGATGTGGGTGGGTTCCCCGTTGAGCTCTCCACTTACCAATAAAACGTCTCTTGAAAAAAGGGTGTCTCCGCTGAGTTTGATTACATTCAATGGATATGCTTTTTGGGATGTAAACTTGAAATACTTTTCTTGGTACATCAGGGCAACGTCTATACCTCTTTTATCCGGTGAGTCATGGTGGACTACCTGATAGTTTCTGTCGGCGATAGCTTCTTGCTTGACAAAATCGTCTAGTACTTTTTTGTTTTCTACTTCACAGACTCCTAGTATAGCGGGGCCATCTGGTGTGACGTTGGTACCTAGCATGGCTACTACTTTTGCCATATTGGCTTGTTTGTCTTGATATAGGTCTTGGTTCCAGAGTCTTTTTCCTTTGGGTAGAAATTCTTCATCTCTAATATCTGGATCGTCTTCTGTATCGAATAGGTTCTCAAAATTGTAAAAGCCAAGGCAGATGGCTTGATACTGTTTTCTCTGCCCAAATCCTTTTGTTACCATTAGTAAGCAGAATCCTAGAAGGAGTATTCTCATGTTATTTCTATTGATATTTAAAGATAGAGTTTGCTTTGCGATTTAGTGGTAAAACGAGTGGGATTATTGGGTTGTTAACCTAAAAAAGATGAGTTTGAGGCTTTTCTTGCTTGTTCCTTGAGCGGCTTGTTCGTTTTAACACCTAAGAGCTTGTCCCGAATTCGCTTCGCGGACACCGCAGCAATCCTTAATTGTACAAGGCACCTAAGGCTGCTCTTTTTTGTTCCTTGAGCAGCTTATTCTTTTTAACACCAAAGTAAACCAAAGACCAATCTCTTTTTGACAAGGCACCAAAGGCTTTGTTTACTTGTTCCTTGAGCAGATTGTACAAGGCTCTTTAGAAAACCTAACTCCAAACCTCTAATACCTAATTCCTTCTTTCAACACCTAAGGCTTTTCTTTCTTGTTCCTTTTGCAGCTTTTTCGGTTTGAAGTAATTTTAAAAATCTTCTTTTTTTGTGCTAGCGATGTGGAATGGTGAGGCTGTAAGCCGAAGACCGAAGCTAGATGAGGTGCTAGCCGAATCTAGGTGAAGGGCCGAGCTGACTAGCGAGCCATGTAACGTAGCGGCGACATGATGTGGGTCAGCCTTGAAGAGAAGCTATCATGGCGCAGCACCCAACTCCTTAAAACCCATACTGAAATCATTTTAAGAAAATAAGTGCAACACGTCGCCGCATACGGTAAATTTTAAAGGGCATCATGGTAATAGTATGGATAAATACTAGTATTTTTGGAGAAGAAGCTACGCACTATTATGAAAAAACTACTCTTACTACTCTATTTGGGGTGTTTTGCATGGAGTAATCCAATGAACGGCCAAGACAAGACCAGCCAAGACAGTACCCAAGCTGCTAAAGAATTTATACCAATTATCACCATCTCGGATAATGATTTTGGGGATGGGCAAGATGAAGGAATCTCGGGATTGCTATCGGCATCGGGAGATGTGTTTGCTCGAACCACAGACTATAATTTAAGTGCTGGATTTTTTAGAGTGCGTGGATATGATTCTGAAAACGTGGCATTGTATCTCAATGGTGTGCCAGTGAATGACTTAGAATCTGGCTGGGCATCCTATAGCTCATGGGGTGGGCTCAATCAAGCTGTGAGACAAAAGCAAACCAGTTTTGGATTGGAGGCAGCAGATTTTTCATTTGGTGCACTAGGGGGCTCGGTGAATATAGATACCAGAGCGGCTTCGCAACGCAAGCAAATCAAAGTAAATTATGTGATCAATAATCGCTCGAACTATGATAGTAGATTGATGGTATCTGGTGCGACAGGTTTGATGTCAAACGGTTGGGGCTTTACCGTTGCGGCTAGTCGTCGTTGGGCGCAAGAGGGATATGTTCCAGGGACTTTTTTTGATGCCTACAGTTATTTTTTAGGGGTAGATCGAAAATTGAATGCACAGCACTCTTTGAATTTTACTTTTTTGGGAGCAAGCCAAAATGTGGGTCGTGCGAATGAAGCTGTACAAGAAATTTATGACATCGCTGGTACGAACTTTTACAATTCTAACTGGGGTTTTCAGAATGGGGAGATTCGTAATTCTCGGATCAATCGACGACATCAACCTTACGCTATCTTGAGACACGATTGGGTAAAGGATGAGTCTTTCAATATTAGTACATCCGTGAGTTTTCAAGATGGACGTAATGGAGGTACAGCGCTAGACTGGCAAAATGCTCCTGACCCAAGACCAGATTATTATAGAAAATTACCAAGTGCCATAGAAGATGAAGATGTGGCTCTAGAAGTAGAATTGTTGCTGAGTCAAAATGAAGCGTTGCGTCAGATTCGTTGGGATCTATTGTATGACGCCAATAGAAGTGGTCTTGAGACTATAGAAAATGAAGGGGGTATCGAGGGAAATGATGTAACGGGTTTGCGTTCTAGTTATATTGTAGGGGAACGTAGGTTTGATTCACAAAAGGCGAACTTCAGCACGGTTATAGAGAAAATATTTAGCAATGAGTTTACCGTGCAAGGAGGCTTGACAATACAGCGCTACCGTGGTGATAATTATCAGGTGGTGGAAGATTTGCTGGGTGGTGATTTTTATCTGAATATCAATCAATTTGCAGAAAGAGACTTTCCTGGAGATGACGACAAAGCCCAATTTGATTTGGACAATCCTAATCGCGTAGTGCGTGTGGGAGATCAATATGGTTACCACTACGAGTCTAATATCAATAGGAATGACGCTTGGATACAGGCGCAAATAAATATGGGAAAATTGAAAGCACATGTAGCAGTGAACGGAGTGCGAACTACTTTTTGGAGAACTGGATTGAATAGAAATGGACTCTTTCCAGATAATTCTTTTGGGAATTCTGCACGACATGATTTTACGAACTATGGTGTCAAAGGAGGTATGAGTTATGCCTTGACTGGAAGAAATTTCTTGGTGGCTAATGCTTCTTACCAAACTAGGGCGCCTTTCTTTAGAGACGTATTTTTGTCTGCAAGAACGCGTAATGACGTAGTAGAAAATCTGCAAAGCGAAAAGATATTTTCAATAGATGCCGCTTATAAATATAACTCTCCTAATTTGAAGGCAAAGCTGGGAGTTTACTTGACAGACTTTAATGACCAAACGGAAGTAAAGAGTTTTTATCATGATGAATTGAGAACCTTTGTAAATTTTGCCTTAACGAATATTGACAAGCGTCACATAGGATTGGAGTTTGCGGCGGAGGGTAAAATTGTTACGGGCTTGACTTTTGAAGCCGCTTTATCTTTGGGGCAATTCTTGTTTAGTTCTCGTCCTTTTGCGACTATCACTTCTGATAATAATGCAGAGGTATTTAGTGAGCAGGAGCTAGTATATATTAAGGATTTCTTTGTTCCAAATACTCCGCAGACGGCTGGAGTGCTTGGTCTGGAATACCAAACGCCTGGCACCAGTAAGGTGATTTTTGGAGTAACTGGGGTATACTTTGATGACATATGGGCGGACTTGAATCCTGACCGAAGAGTAGTTAGTGCTATCAATGCAACGAGTGAATTCCCATTGGCCTTTGAGCCTGACTCTCCAGAAGGTGCTGCGATATTAGCGCAAGATAAAAGTCCTTCTGCGTTCTTATTAAATATAAGTGCAAGAAGAGATGTAAGACTCAATAGTGACTGGAATTTGAATATCAATCTTGACATCAATAACATTTTGAATAACCAAGAATTTATAACTAGCAATCGAGAGCAGTTGCGTTTCGACAAAGAAACTAAAGACGTGACTACTTTCCCCAATAGATTTAGATACGCGAGAGGAATTACTTACTTTTTGAATTTAACCGCTACACGAAGATTTTAAGAAAAATATTAATTGTATATAATTATGAAGAATTGGATCATAGTTTTGCTAAGTGTTCTTTCTTTTCAAGCCTGTATTGATCAGGAATTTGATGAGCCACCATTTTTAGAAATTCTGGAAGATGCGCCAGAGGTGACAACCACTATTGCAGAATTAAAAGCGATGCATGTCTTTGGGACATTTGTTACCATCGAAGAGGATATCGTGATTAAAGGGACTATCTCTGCTGATGATGAGTCAGGCAACTTATTTAGACGCATAGTGATGCAGGATGAAAGTGGTGCAATAGAACTAAATATCAATGCTGTAGAACTGCACAATTTTTTTCCAGAGGGAAGAGAAATTTTCATCAGATGTAATGGTCTTGTCTTAGGCGATTTTGCAGGCATTATAGGTATTGGTGGTTCGATTGGTATGACTGGAGCCGGAGACCCTAGACTCAATGGTATAGAGGAAAGCTTGATAGACCAGTTTATAGTAAGAGGGACAACTGGGAACGAAGTTGTTCCAGAGCTTACAACAATAGACGAATTGGGACCACTCGATGTATCCAAATTGGTACAGATAGAAAATCTTGAATTTGAAGACTCAGAACTGGGGAAGACATTTGCGGATTTCCAAGAGAATACAAATCGTTTTTTAGAGACTTGCGATGGAGATGAGATATTGATACGTACCAGTGGCTTTTCGAATTTCTTTAATGAAGAACTGCCTACAGGCAATGGCACCTTGATAGGAATCTATACTGTATTCAACGACACGAGGCAGATGATTGTCAGAAGACCTGAAGAAGTAGCATTTGCTGGTCCTAGATGTGATGGCACTGGTGGTGGTTCGGGTGGCGGTGGCGTAGATCCCGTCGATCTACCTGAGGCCACGACTACGATTGCGGAATTAAAGAGCACACATTCCTTAGGATCGTTTACTACAATCAATTCTAATGATGTTTTGAGAGCGGTGGTTACTGCGGATGATAGAGCGGGCAATTTCTTTAGAGAGATTATTATTCAAGATGGTAGTGCAGGTATTGAACTACTGGTGAATGAAAGAGACTTAGCGGCAGATTTTGGATTAGAAATAGGCAGAGAAATCGCTATCAATCTCAATGGTTTGATATTAAATGATTTTGCTGGCAACATTTCTTTGGGTGGAAATATTTTTACCAATAACAGCGGTACCGAGCAATTAGGTGGTATAGAGCCAACAGAAATTGGGACGAGCATACTTATAGGCGATGCGAATATGAATGTAGCGCCTAAGTCAACTACTATCGAAGATTTGGGGGATGATGACATCCATAGTTTGGTGCGCCTGGACGGGATACAATTTTCGGACGGTAACACAGGTGTCACTTACGCAGATGTGATAAACAACTTTTCGCAAAACTTAGATCTTGAAGATTGTGAGGGAAATACTATAATAATACGGTCTAGCAATTTTGCAGATTTTGCGGACGCTCTTACGCCTGATGGCAATGGCAGTATTACGGCTATATATAGCGTATTTAATGATAGTAAGCAATTGTTTATTCGAAACCTTGGTGATATCGATATGAATGGTAGTCGTTGTGATGGTACTGGTGGCGGCGGTGGATCTGGCGGTACAGGAGGAGTTGTATTCAACGAAGATTTTCAAAATGCCCCTGTTGATCAACTAGTGGATTTACAAGGCTGGGTCAATTTTGCGGAAGCAGGCAGCCAAGATAATAGTTGGTTCATAGCAGACTTCAATGATAATTCTTACGCACAAGTTTCTGCTTTCCAGTCTACAGACGCTAGCAATATCAACTGGCTTATTTCTCCAGCTGTAGAGATTAGCAGTACTGCTTCTTTGTCATTTATGATGGGACAGTGCCATTGGGTACAAGATGGTATTTCTGTACTTATTTCTGACAATTTTAGTGGAGATCCTACTACTGCGACCTGGGTGGAAGTAAATGCCAATCTACCCACAGCAAATGATGATTTTTGGACTTTTGTGCCAAGTGGTCTGATTATGCTAGAAGATTATTTCTCCAGTGGGGAGGTTAATATTGCCTTTAGATATGAAGGAAGCGCCCCCAATGATGAAACGACAACATTTATCTTAGATGATATTGTTGCTACGAACTAAAATAGCATATTTATTACGGAATGGTTAGGAAAAAGTGCATTTATTCAATCTAAATAAATGCACTTTTTTTTGTACACATGTTGATGTACTTTTGCATAAAACATAAACACATGTCATCTGATATTTTTAGGTTTAAGCAGTTCGAAATTGCCCAAGACCAATGCGGAATGAAAATAGGTACAGATGGTGTACTTCTTGGGGCTTGGACGCCCATCACAGAGGATACTAAACGCATCTTAGATATAGGCACAGGTACAGGTGTGATCGCCATTATGCTAGCCCAACGCTGTCCCGCAGCGAATATCATTGGGGCTGAAATAGAAAAAAAGTCTGCACAGCAGGCTAAGGAAAATATGATTGCTTCCCCTTATTCAGATAGACTAAGTGTACACTTGGGTTCGATACAAGATTTTGCCAGGGAAACAGATGAACGGTTTGATCTTATCATTAGCAATCCACCTTTCTTTACTGGGGGTACTTTCAGTAAGAATCAAGAAAGGAACGATGTTAGGCATACGGTAAAACTACCTAATGGTGACTTGCTTAGAAGTGCGCATCGATTACTTTCCAAGGATGGCACATTTGCTGTGATTCTTCCTTTCATTGAGGGCCTAAGGTTTAAAGAGATGGCTACACAATACGGGCTTCATCCGTCTCGCATCACTGAAGTTCGTCCTAAAGTAGATAAACCTGTTGAAAGACTGCTCATCGCTTTTACAAAGTCTGAAAATGATGCCATCCATGAAGATGAATTGGTAATTCAACATAAGGCTAGAAATGATTACACGGATGATTATGTAGCGTTGACTAAGGATTTTTATTTGAAGATGTGAATTTAGGTTTTAGGTTTTAGGTTTTAGGTTTTAGGTTTTAGGTTTTAGGTTTTAGGTTTTAGAAAACAACAGCTACAGCGGAATAGTTCATTTAACTGTGTCTCGTTAATTAATATTTTTTCGGCCCAAAAGCGAAGAATTGGGTAAGCCCCTCACTAAAAAGGGGGCTTATCCAATTCGTAGCGGCTTGTTTTTTGCAGCCCTTCAATTATTTCTTAGTCACCCGTTCAGGATACAATTTAATTATATCTCTTTGAACTTCCGCCCAACCTCTTAAGATCATGGTTAATACTTAACTTCCAGCACTATAGCAATTCACCACAAAAAAAAGGAAAGTGTAATTACACTTTCCTTTTTTATTGTTTTTTAGTTTGAGTTTGTGATTTCAATAGTATTGGTATTCTCTTGAATTATCCGATTCGCCACATCTAGAATGGTGGTATCGTTGATGGACATGATGCCCCCATCAGGGCCTGGTTGTAAATGCCATTGGGCTACATTGCCCTCTTCAAATTTCTTTGCCCCAAAAAAATTGCGAACTGTTTGTTCATTCAAATTCAGTTCGCTTGCAATTTTTGAAACACTACCTGTAGGCAGCTTGTGCTTGATTTCTCTTAATTCTTTAAAACTAATATGCATACACGTCAAGTTTAAAGGTTTAAAAAATGGTTTCGTTAGAAGGCCATATTAGGATTGGCCATAATGTAAGATACAAATAAAAACATTGCAAAAACAATTATTGTTGAAATAAAAATGGCATTTTTTACTACTGAGCGTAATAAAAATTTGCAAAATTAGCCATTTACAGGTGTTCCTTACCAAAAACTAGCTTCTCTCAGTACCTTCTATAGTATTGGAAGTTCCAGCTAAAGGCATATTTTGCTTCTCTAAAAATTCCTTTGCTAGGGCAAAGAAATTACGAGTTCCCTTGCTATTCACATCGTACAAGGCAACAGGTACATGCATACTAGGTGCTTCACCTAATTTGGAGTTTCGGCCGATGATGGTTTTAAAAACGTAGTTAGAAGCATGGGCGCTGATCTCATCTACAACGACGTTGGCCAATCGTAAGCGTTTATCATACATGGATAATAATATCCCTTCAATTTCTAGTTTTTCGTTGAGTTGCTTTTGTACCAAGTCAACTGTATTCTGCAATTTTGCGAGTCCCTCTAAGGCAAATATCTCGCACTGCACGGGAATCAATACACTATCTGCAGCAGTCAAAGCATTGATCGTAATGAGACCTAAGGAAGGCAAACAATCAATTATAATAAAATCGTAGTCGTCTTTTACTTCCTCTAAAGCCTCTTTTAAAATATATTCTCTTCTGAATTTGCTTACCAGCTCCAACTCTGCACCGACAAGATCAATATGCGAAGGCACCACGTCTACATTAGGGCTTGAGGTCTTTACAATTACTTTTTTTACAGGTACTTCATTGACAAAGCAGTCGTAGATGCTTCTCTCATAAGTACCATCTAGGACACCTATACCAGAAGAGGCATTCGCTTGCGGATCAGAATCAACCAATAAAACTGACTTTTCTAGTATTCCTAAACAAGCTGCTAAGTTGATAGCAGTTGTAGTCTTCCCTACTCCTCCTTTTTGATTTGCTATGGCAATAATCTTACCCATGAATTATATTTCAATTTCTTGACCTAAATTTAATAAGAGCAGTTCTTTCTGTCTTTTAGTAAATGTCTCTGTAGCTGCCCCATGATTGATGGTAATAGCATCAAATGTATCATAGTGGCAACCAATAATCTTGTCACACTCAATAAACTCTGCCGCAATAACTGCATCTTTAAAACCCATTGTAAAGTTATTCCCAATCGGTAATATCGCAAAATCTAGCTTAGGACATGTCATTGGTATCAATTTCATATCCATGGTCAATGCGGTATCCCCAGCATGATAAAAGCAGCCCTCATCGTTGTATATAACAAAGCCACCTGGGTTACCAGCGTAAGTACCATCTGGTAACACTGATGAGTGAATAGCATTTACGAATTTCACTGTACCGAAATCAAACTTCCACTCGCCTCCATGATTCATTGGATGGCCTTCTATGCCTCTCTGTCCATAATAAGATACAATCTCGTAGTTTGATATGATTCTAGCCTTATTCTGCTTAGCGATCTGCTCCGCATCCAAAACGTGATCTTGGTGCCCATGCGTAAGCAAGACATAATCACACTTGATGTCTTCGACCTTTAATTTTTCATTCATATTTGGGTTGGCAGATATAAATGGATCGATAACCAAAATTTTTCCACCCATTTCTATAATAAACCCTGCTTGCCCAGTATACTTGACTTTCATACTTTTATAGTTATTAAATGCTTTGGTAATTTTCTGAAAATTATAAATCAACCAGCATTAAGCGTCTGGTTGTCACGTGATTATAGAGCCTGCGTGATTAGGTATACCATTTTGGTTGTCAGCGATTTAAAATTTATTACCAAACCACATAGGTTATTTAGCGTTGCGAAAATACAAAAGCCAAACTAATTATAGGCATTGAGCCCACTCCGAAAACTCAAAAACCTTAAAATGCTTCTTTTGACTGCCTTTTCCCTTTTTTCAATCTACAAATATGTATACATCAAAAAGTCCGTTTACACAGTGGACTCAGCATTGAATTTAAAAAGCTCTCCTTTATTAATGGGTTTATTCCACAGAGAATCTTAATTTCACACTTAAATAAAGATATTCAGACATGCTCACTATTATAAGCGGTACAAACCGAATTAACAGTAAAACTAGACAAGTCGTCCAAAACGCAATCGAAATAGCTAAAGAATTAAAGATTGATTTCAAACTAATCGATTTAGCAGAACTTTCCAACGATTTTATCCATAATGAGCAGTACAATAGCGATAATTGGCCAGATTGGTTAAAGACTTTACAAGAGAATTCTCTGATCGCTGCCAGCCATTTTCTTATAGTTTCGCCTGAATACAATGGTAGTTTCTCTGGGTACTTGAAATTGTTTATAGATGCCATTTCCGTATATCGATTCAAAGAGAGTATAGGAGGCAAACATGCAGCTTTAGTAGGTGTAGCAGCTGGTAGAGCTGGGAATCTTAGAGGCCTTGATCAATTAACTACTATTTTGCATAGCAATGGCTGTGATGTTATTCCAGGCAGTTTACCTATTTCTAAAATAAACGCGGTAATGGATGATAATGGTCAATTGGATGAAGCTACTACAGCTATCCTTAGAAAGCTTATAGAGAGATTAGTCAAGACATAAGATAATTTTTATCTGGGCACGTCTAGACTGAAAAAGTCTAGACCGGGTCGTCCATCACTCCACTTCGTTTCGGTCTTGCAGACTATCGCTTATCAGCGATATGATTCCCACCCCTCGTGCATCATTTTTAAAGTTGATTCTCCTTGGCGGATAAAATTGGCAATGAGTTACTCTGAATATCTATAAAAAGAAATGAAAACCTCGAAGAATTCACCCTAAGTCCAATCCATGTTTTTTTTGCGTGAAGGATCGTCGCGATATGAGGTGTCATCGAATGCGAATAGGGTAAGGAGAGATGCAGGCTCCGCGAGGAACGAGTGGAGACAAAGCTCGACTATAGCCTATAGCATGAGAGGATATCGAATACAAGCAGAGAGCCTGACCCCAGCAGCGCTTGCGGGAAAGGCAAAGGAGCACGCCCATAAAGTCATCTAATTATTTAACCGCCATCAAACCAAAAGCCTTGTCCACTTCCGTTACAGGCAATTTACAAACTCTATTTTGACAGACATAAATCATTGTTTCTCCTTCTTGTAGTTTTCCTTTTAGAAGCTCTAAAGACCCCTCATCTTTCCCTCCTAGATATAGCGCATTGGGGATGTACTTTCCATGTAAAGCCTTTAGCTTAGACGCATAATCACCTCCTACTACAGCTACTTCATATGGTCTTTGATGAAATTCACTAAAGAGTAAACACCAATTGGAGTAAAAATTGGGAATCTCGGTAGTTGTAACTTCTTCAACCATATTTCTCATCATCTGCTCAGCGGCATCTACCCAATCTTTATTGTAGGTGAAAATCCCTAATTTGTATATAGCTCTTGCAAAACTACTATTGGAACCTGGTATCACATTATCTGCCAGTTCCATTTTCTTTGCGATTAAATCTGGATCTAAATCAGATGTATAATTCATCATCCCCGACTCCGCATCTTTAAAATGGGCGTTTGCATACGTTGCCATTCCATTGGCCTTATTTAACCACTCTTCATCAAAAGTGATCTGATACAGATTGACAAATGCATCAATCAATAAAGCATAATCATCTAAAAAAGCGTTGATGACAGAATTACCACTTTTGTAATTTCTGTTCAGTCTAAAATCTTTTTGAATCATTTTTTTGCTCAAGAAATTAGCATTTGTAAGCGCCCTTGTTAAATACTCCTCCTTTCCCAGTGCTTTGTAAGCATCTATATACCCATTCAACATCAGCGCATTCCAAGATGTCAAGACTTTGTCGTCCAAGCCTGGTCTAACGCGCATATCTCTAGCAGCCATTAATAACTTTTCTGACTTAGCCAGCGAAGAAGTAATTTCTTCTTCACTTAACTTTAGCTTCTTAGCAATATCGGAAAGAGATTTTTTTACGATGAGTATATTTTTATCATGTTCCCAGTTTCCATTCTTTTTGATTTCATAGTAGGTATCAAAAATCTTTTGGTCTTGCTCTCCCTTGATTACAGCATGCAGCTCTTCTTGGGTCCATACGTAAAACTTACCTTCTTCTCCTTCACTATCCGCATCCAATGAGCTATAGAATCCACCTTCTGGAGAACTCAACTCTCTTTCCACAAAGGCAATGGTTTGCTCTATTACATTTTTATACAGAGGTTTTTGGGTTACTTGATATGCTTTGCTATATAGACTCAGCAACTGGCCATTATCATATAGCATTTTCTCAAAGTGAGGCACTTTCCAGATACCATCTACTGAATATCTTGCAAAGCCTCCACCCAGTTGATCATAGATTCCTCCCATGGCCATTTTATCAAGCGTCAACGTAACTGCTTCCAATGCTTTATCATTTTTGGAAAGGACAGCTTCACGCAACAAAAATTCGTAGTTGTTAGGCATAGGAAATTTAGGCTCTCCCTTTCGTCCACCTTCTTTAAAATCTACGTTGCTCAGAAAAGTATCTGTAAGCTTATTTAGAGTGGATGTTTCATATGCATAGCTACCTGTATTTATCTCTATTTTCTCCCGCGATTGAATACCCTCTGTTAATTGTGTTGCATACTCTTCCAGTTTTTCGCGATCATTTTTCTTCAGGTCAATAAAATGCTCCAACACTTTTGTCCATTCATCTTTTGGAAAATAAGTACCTGCCCAAACGGGTCTACCATCTGGCATGGCAAAAGAATTAAGAGGCCATCCACATCCACGTCCTGAAGCCAATTGGCAAGCTGTCATATATACATCATCTACATCCGGTCTCTCTTCTCTATCTACTTTAATACTGACAAAATGTTCATTCATTATCCGAGCTACAGTGGTATCTTCAAAAGATTCATGCTCCATGACATGACACCAATGACAAGCTGCATATCCAATACTTACCACTATAAGTTTATTTTCTGCTTTTGCTTTTGCTAATGCATCTTCGGACCATGGATACCAATCCACTGGATTTTTGGCATGTTGCAGAAGATAAGGACTACTTTCATTGGATAAATGATTCGTTCCCTCTCCTTTATGCGCTGTATGCGTCGTAGAGGTGGTACAGCCCCAAATGGAGATTATAAAAATGCCTAAGATTGAGATTCTTTGTAATAAGTTCATTTGTGTCTTCTATATGTAAATTCAGTAGTTTTCAAATTTACTATTAAGTAGCTTCTAATTCAACTATATTAACAAAGTTGACAAGATTAGACCTAAATCTAGGCCATTATGTTGTATAAAATCTTTTTTGACAATTAAAACAAGGAACGATTGTAATTAGTTTGCCGTTTAGTATATTGCGAAGCGCCCTGAACAAGCAATATTATTATGCAATTATACAAACATTAAATATTTTCCATGGCAGAATTAAAATGGCGCAGATTAAATGGTCAAAAAATAGAGCTTCCGCTCAAAGAAGCCGTTGAAAAGACCATAAAGGAACAACACGAGCTAGGCCACAAGCTTAAAGTTTGTATAGGTACAGATTCTCAGGTCCGCAATGAAGTCATTGAATATGCGACAGTTATCGTGTTTTTACGAGAAAAGAAAGGAGGCTTTATGTTCATTCACAACTTCTCTACTAAACACAAAATGAGTCTGCGCGAAAGGATGATTTCTGAAGTAGCTAAATCAGTCGAAGTAGCTTATGGTTTATGTGATTTATTTGACCTTTATGATGTAGCGCTAGAGGTTCATGCAGATATCAATACAGACCCTCACTTCAAATCAAATACAGCGCTAAAGGAAGCTATGGGATATATCTTAGGTATGGGTTTTGTATTCAAAGCCAAACCTGACGCTTTTGCATCCTCTTCTTGTGCGGACAAAGTAGTGTAGTTTTCAAAGAGTTCATGTAAACTGTTATACATCCTTGAGAATCCCTCCATTATATCGAACTATTCTTGCAATTACTTTGTAATAATACAACCCACTCCTCATTAATACCACCCAATTGAAAACATTAGGATAAACCAGTTCATTAATACCAGTTACATCTGAGAATGTCGCATATATTTTGACATCTTCAAATGCAAATGGTATAACACCTTGCTGTAAAGCGATGTGTATTGAAAAATGGTTACCTATGAAATACAATTTCAATGACATAATAGATGCGAATTTAGCACTAGGCCAAAGAAAAGAAATTACCGCCCCTCTTCACTTGCGGGCAGCCAATTTTTTAATCGACTATTTGAGTATTTATTGTTTATCCACTGCAGTGGGTATACTCGTAGGATATTTAACTTCCGTTCAGTACCTTTTTTTCAATGCCAATCAATTCAACCCTTTTTGGGATTTTATAATTTTCAATTTCACTTTGTTCGTCTATTTTTCCACCGAATATTTCTTTAATGGAAAATCGCTTGGTAAATTTCTCACTCAGACTACTGTCAGGCACCAGTATAATGTAGAAATAAGTTTCAAAATCTATGTGCTCAGGACTTTGTGGAGATTAGTGCCGCTAGAGCTCGTTTCTTTCTTGCCTGGGCTCAACGAACACTGGCATGATAAATTCTCAGACACTTACGTGATACTGGATTAGCTTCTTTTATTTTTTTGAATTGTCAAGTCATTGCTGTAATATTGATGCTCAAATTAGATCAATATTATGAAAATAGCACTCATCGGGTACGGAAAAATGGGAAAGGAGATTGAGAAAATCGCCTTGCAACATAAAGATGAAATTGTACTCAGAATTAGCTCTAAGAATATCAATGAAATAAAGGACCTTGCTATGATTGCACCAGATGTGTGCATCGAATTCTCTCGCCCTGAGAGCGCCTACGAAAACATAAAATGTTGTTTAGAAAATGGAATTCCTGTAGTCTCTGGAACTACCGCTTGGCTTGAAAAATTGGAAGAAGCAAAAAAATTGGCTGTCCAGCACAACACAGCACTCTTCTATGCTCCTAATTATAGTTTAGGGGTCAATCTATTTTTTGAATTGAATAGATATGCAGCAAAGTTACTCAGCAACTATCCCAGTTATGAGACTAGTGTTGAAGAGATTCATCACAAGCAAAAATTAGACGCTCCGAGTGGGACTGCTATTAGATTAGCAGAACATCTTATGTCAGAATTGCCTGGTAAAGAAAAATGGTCTTTAGAAAATACAAGAGATAGTAATGAATTGCTCATCACAGCGAAAAGAGAAGACGGTGTACCAGGTACCCATACTACCTTTTTTCAATCGCAAGAAGATGAAATAGGCTTGACGCATGTAGCACATAGCCGAGAAGGCTTCGCCAAAGGTGCTTATCAGGCAGCTAATTGGATAGTAGGTAAGACAGGATTCTTTGAAATGAAAGATATGCTTGGTATTAAGTAAAGGGAACCTCTATCAACCTCATTCATTAGCTAAAAACAAAAGGCGAATTCAAATTGAATTCGCCTTTTGATTTTAACTCTTTATTTTGATGCTATTGTGCTGATCTTGTTTTAAATCTTTGCATGCAAGCATTTATTTTTTCCATCAACTCTTCTGGACTGAATGGCTTTCCTACGTGCTCATTCATACCAAATAATTTTGCCTTTTCCAGTTCTGAAAGGAAAGCCGAAGCAGTCAAAGCAATGATAGGTACGTCACTCTTTGTAGAGTCCTCCATAGCTCTAATTTCCGAAGTTGCTTTATAGCCATCCATAATAGGCATTTGAATATCCATAAGGATTAAATCAAAGTTATGCATCTTGACTTCTTGGAGTGCCTCTGCACCATTATCTGCCGTCACCGTTTGGATACCTTTATCATTTAACATCTTAGCCACAACAAGCTGATTAATTTTATTATCTTCTACTATTAAGATATTGATTCCTTCTAAAGAACTTTCTTCATCATGTACAGCAACAGCTGTTTCTTCCATTTTCTTATTAATCTTGAATGGCAGTATCACACTATATAAGGTTCCTTCTCCAGGTATACTCTTGATGTCAATCTTACCATTTTGTAGCTCTACTAGACGTTTTGCCATATTCAAGCCTATACTGTTACGGTGATACCCTTCAAAGATATCATCCTCTGGATTCACCTCTTGGAACATTTTTTCTAATAACTCCTTCTCTAAACCATGACCTGTATCTCTTACTTTCACACGTAATTTTACGGAACTCATATTATAATCTTCCAAGACTACTTGCATATCAATCATACCACGCTCTGTATTTTCCATTGCCTGGCTCAAAATATTATTAAAGATTTGATTGATTCTCGCTGAATCTCCATCAAGCACAGTTGGTATTCTTTCATCATAAGTAAAAGTAAACTTCAAGCCTTTATCCTTGATTGGGTTTACAAATTGCATGTTTAAGTTTTCAAACAAAGGTTTTGGTGTAAACTCTCTGTTGTCTAAAGTAAGTTTACCTGCTTCTATCTTTGAGAAATCCAATACATCATTGACAAATACAGTCATACTATTTGCAGAGAATTGTAGATTTCTAATTTGCTCCTTTTGCTCTTCACGTGGATCGTTCTCCATCAATAGATGTGAAATACCGACGATGGTATTTAAAGGAGTTCTCATTTCGTGACTCATCGTGGCTAAGAACCTGTCTCTTGCGAAAGAGGAAGCTTCAATTGATTCTCTTTCAGCCATCTCTCCTACTAATTTAGAGTTCAATGAATTCAAGGAATCATTTTTAAGTTCCAATAAATCATTTTGCTTATTGATTTTTGCCTGTTGCGTTTCGATTTCCTTATTCTTAGCGGTAAGCATAGCATTATCTTTTTTCTTGCGCCTATTACTAGAGAATAAATTGAATAGCAACATCATACCTAAGCCTATCATTAACATTAGGAATTTCTTTATTTTGCTTGAAGCAGCATTAGACATTTCTAATCTTTCGATTTGTTGCTCTTTTTCAGCTGCAGCAAACTGAGAATTATACCTTGTACTCAACTCATACATAGCCTCCGTCTTATCTTTGTTAAAAGCTACATCTTTACTTTTATCAAAGTACACATGATGTTGATAAGCAGATTGATAGTTGCCCATCTTTTCAAATGCTATGGCAAGACCTTTAAATATCTTATAAGACCCATATGTCTTCACTTCAGTCTTTATCATTTCACTAGATCTATTTAAACTTTCTTGCGCTGACTTCTTATTGTTCCTTTCAATATGGTTATTGGCTATTCTTAAATGCGAATCTGCAACTCCTATTTTAGATCCGATTTCTTCCCAAATAGCTAAAGCCTCCTTATTGGTTTGAGTAGCATACTGCAAATTACCTTGAGCAGCATGTACATTGGCAATATCCCAAAGATTTCGAGCTAGTTTTTCCTTATCCTTTCCTCGATTATAAATGTCTCTAGAAGTATTATAATAAACTAAGGCACCTTCATAATCATCTAAGATAAAATCTATATTTCCTAAGTTAGTAGCTAAATCTGCCGCTCCATTTAGGTCTTGCATTTTAACCATCAAGTCAAAGGCTCTTTTATAGTGTTGTTTTGACTTGCCAAATAACTCTTTCTCAAAAAATAATTTACCCAATAAAATGTGCGTTTCTGTAGAACCACGCATATTTTCTTTCCCTTCTCTGATGGACAAGGCTTCGTTCAGATTTGTTTCTGCTTCTTCATAATCCTTTTGCAAAAGAAAAACATGTCCAATCTCATTCTTACAGATGGAGATTTGCTTTCTATCATCAACATTTACTGCTGCTTGAAGGGCATTATAAAAATGGCTCAATGCATTCTTATAATCGAAATGGGACTTATAAAGAATACCTTTGTTAATATTTAAAGTGGCATGACCCACTTTGTCATCAGAATTTATTTCTGTATTAATTTTTTCAACAATAGCTTCAGCTCGAGAAAAGTTATTATTCTTAATCAGAATGCTCACCATGGCATTCATAGCGGCAACTTTTTCTTTTCCACTTTTAGTCTGACTAATAATTTCATACTCTTCAAAACTCATTGGAGTCTCATTGGCTGAAAGAGATAGGCTTGTAAAAACCATTATAACAGTAATGATGACATGGAAGTAGTTATACTTTTTCATAGGTCGATTTTATAGTATTCATCTAAGGCTCAGATACATTCATTTTGTATGTATCTAATTCAAAGGACTTTTTCAGATATGTAATTTGCAAATATGATGCCGACACACTCATCTTTTGAAGAAGAAAATAAACTTAAGACTGACGATTAAATAGGCGCGAAAATGTACTAGAATAAGTAGGCTAAAAATCAAAAATGAAAAACTTAAAATTAGAATGGAATTGACTTGTTAAGTCAAGTAGAATAAAGACTCTTTGGATAAACACGGCATGAAAATCGAAATTGAATTGCCTTCAAAAATTATCAGATAAGAAAACTTAGTGACTAAATTTTTGTCAAAAAAAAAACAGCAAGACTAATTAATAATCTCGCTGCATTCAAACCACACACTATTATATGAGAACACCCATTATAATCATTTTTTTAAGTTAGATCTAAAACTTGCGTTTTGTTGTAAGAACAACGCTCTTAACCAAAAAATAGTTGAAAAAATAAATGTTAATATCAATCCTTTTTTGTAATTCGCTGAAAATGTTACATTTAGGCTCCGACAATTGCCTTGTTAAATATTTTAACAGTTCACAATTCCTGCCTATTTTTAGTCAATAATTGTATTTTTGCACCTATGATTACCGAACAGTCCGTACAGAGAATAATTGATAACGCGCACATTGAAGACGTGGTTAACGATTATGTCAATTTGAAAAAGCGGGGTTCTAATATGATAGGTCTCTGCCCGTTTCATAATGAGAAAACACCTTCATTTTCAGTGTCCCCTACTAAAGGCATCTATAAATGTTTTGGTTGTGGTAAAGGAGGCAACTCTGTTCAGTTTGTAATGGAGCATGAAGGCTTTAATTTTCCAGAGGCGCTTCGCCATTTGGCAGAAAAATTTAACATTGAGATTGAGGAAACAGAAACCTCTGAAGAACACCAAAAACTAAAACAACATCAAGATAGTTTATACCTTGTAAATAAATTTGCGGAAGAGTTCTTTCTAAAACAACTGCTAGAAACAGACGAAGGTAAATCTATTGGGCTCAGCTATTTCAAAACTAGAAGTTATCTAGAAGACACCATTAGAAAATTTGGCTTGGGCTACGCCTCCTCTGAAGCTGCAGGGCTTACCACCAGTGCCAAAAATGCAGGCTACAATATAGAATTGCTCAAGCAAGTTAGACTGACCAATAATTACGACAAAGACTTTTTTAAAGAGCGCGTAATGTTTACCATTCATAACTTGTCTGGAAAGCCAATTGCCTTTGCTGGTCGTACCCTTAAGAAAGATAAAAAGACACCAAAATATGTCAATTCTCCTGAGACAGAGTTGTACATCAAGAGCAAGATCCTTTACGGTATCTACCACGCTAAAAAAGCAATACGGAATCTTGACCAATGTATTCTTGTAGAAGGATATACAGACGTAATATCCCTATCGCAGGCTGGTATCGAAAACGTGGTCGCTTCTTCTGGTACAGCATTGACAGAAGATCAGATAAGATTAGTGAAACGGTTCACCAACAATATCAAATTGCTTTACGATGGAGATGCGGCAGGGATCAAAGCAGCTAGTCGTGGACTGGATCTCGCTTTGAGTCAGGATCTGAATGTTTCCGTAGTACCTTTACCTGAAGGAGAAGATCCTGATTCGCTAGTGCAAAAACTAGGAAGCACAGAGTTTACCAGCTTTTTGACTGAGAATAGCGAAGACTTTATTCTCTTCAAGACCAAGCGACTCATAGAAGAAAGCAAGAACGACCCTATCCAGAAAAGTAAAAGTATCAATGAGATAGTCAACAGCATTGCCAAAATTCCAGACCCTATAAAGCGTTCCGTGTATATCAAAGAATGCTCTGGCTTACTAGAGATAGATGAGGCTGTGCTAATGGAAACAGCCAATAAAGCACTCAAAAAGAATCTTTCCCAAAAGTGGGCTGATCAAAAAAGAGAAATCGCTAGAAAAGAGCGAGCACAGCAGCAAGGGCAAGACGAACCACTTCCAGAAGCATTTGATCCATCCTATCAAGCAAACGAAGAACTTGCACCCCAAAATAAGCCTAAGACTCAATCCGACTACTATAAAGAAAGAGATATATTAAAACTCTTACTTAACTACGGAGACAAAATAATACCAGATACTGAAGGCGAAAATTTAGCTTTTGCTCCAGTACTTATAGCGAACCTTGAGGACGTTATTGACCACTTCAAAAACCCAACCTATCGAAGTATGATCGAGTTAGCGAGGGAAAAAATCAATGCAGGAGATACTATACATGCTAAGTACTTCATCAACCATCCCGAAAAAGAAATTCGAACGATGGCTGTGACGCTTTGCTCAGAGGAGTTTACCTATTCGCACAATTGGGAAGACATGCATGATATGACCTTACGTACACAACCCTTCCCTGATGAGAATTTTTTCAATGAAGGAATGCAGGCACTCAAGTACTTCAAACTCACCAAAATCAAAGAAATGATGGCGGAGAACAAAGAGAAAATGAAAGACAAGGATGCTAATATTACCCTCTTGATTAAAACCCACCAGAGACTACTGGAGATTAGAAATGGACTTGCAAAGGAGTTGAGGATTGTTTTGATGCATTAAGGGAGGTATTAGGTATTAGCCACTAGGTAAAACAATTATAAACAAAAAATGGAATGCATGAATGCATTCCATTTTTATTTATACCTAAACCAATTAATTTGGCAAGCTCTACCTTCTAGTACCTAGTACCTAGTACCTAAAAGCTAACTACGCATTCTTACCAATGCAATTCAAATCTTCGAAGGCAACTTTCAATCTATCTACGAATGATTGCTCTCCTACACGAAGCCACTTACGAGGATCATAAAACTTCTTATTTGGTTTATCATCTCCTTCAGGGTTCCCAATTTGAGACTGCAAGAAATCTTTGTTAGAAGCTTCGTATCCTCTCACACCATCCCAGAATGCCCATTGCATGTCTGTATCGATGTTCATCTTGATGGCACCGTACTCAATCGCCTCCCTGATATCTTCTCTTGAAGAACCAGATCCACCGTGGAATACAAAGTTGATTGGTGTATTAGATTCAAGGTTAAATTTCTCTTTTACAAATTCTTGAGAATTCTTCAAGATTATTGGCTTAAGACTTACGTTACCTGGTCTGTATACACCGTGTACGTTTCCGAAAGCCGCAGCGATAGTAAATTTATCACTGATCTTATTCAAGACTTCGTAGGCTTGAGATACTTCCTCTGGTTGCGTATATAGCTTAGAGCTATCTACATCAGTGTTATCTACTCCATCCTCTTCTCCTCCAGTCACACCTAATTCTATCTCTATAGTCATACCTATCTTAGACATTCTTTCATGGTACTTCGCACAGATTTCTATATTTTCTTCGAGAGGCTCTTCAGACAAATCCAACATGTGAGAAGAGTATAATGGATAGCCTTTGCTTTCATAAAATTTCTCACCCGCTGCAACCAATCCATCTATCCAAGGCAAAAGTTTTTTTGCACAGTGATCTGTATGTAAGACAACCGGTACGCCGTAGGCTTTCGCCATAGTATGCACGTGCATAGCGCCTGAAATCCCACCGAGAATTGCAGCCTTCTGCCCGTCGTTACTGATACCCTTTCCTGCAAAGAAAGTCGCTCCTCCATTTGAGAACTGAATAATCACTGGTGAGTTGACTGCAGCAGCTGTCTCTAAAACAGCATTGACTGAATTCGTCCCAACAACATTTACAGCTGGAATTGCAAAATTATTATCATTAGCATATTTAAAAAGTTCTGTTACTTCATCTCCATGAAGTACTCCACTTCTAAATCTTTTTTTGGTAGCAGTTGCCATTTTTTCTCGTTTTGTATTTTATTAATGTATTTGCCAATTACGACAAGGCTTATATCAATTCTTTTTCTCCAAGATATCTCTCTGCATCCAATGCAGCCATACAACCTGTTCCCGCAGCGGTTACTGCTTGACGATAAACATGATCTTGTGCATCGCCACTTGCAAAAACACCTTCCACATTTGTCTTAGAAGAATCAGGCTTAGTAATCAAATATCCCGTCTCATCCTTATCTAAGAAGTCTTCAAAAATAGCCGTGTTAGGTGTATGTCCGATGGCCACGAAAAATCCTTTCACAGGTATTTCACTCACTTCTTGTGTTTTATTATTGATCACGCGTACACCATCTACCTCATCCTTACCCAGTATCTCTTGCGTTTCCGTATTCCAATAAATTTTGATGTTCTCTGTCTTCTTTACACGCTCCGCCATAATCTTTGATGCACGCATTTCATCCCTTCTTACAAACATGTGTACAGTCGGACAAAGCTTAGAAAGATAAAGCGCTTCTTCAGCCGCAGTATCTCCAGCCCCAACGATGGCTACCTCCGTTCCCTTAAAAAAGAAACCATCACACACTGCACACGCACTCACTCCTTTATTCATAAAAGTCTGCTCAGACTCTATGCCCAACCACTTTGCGCTTGCTCCTGTACTTATAATCACAGTATCTGTATGAATCTCAGTGCCATCTTCTGCCCAGACCTTATGTACTGGCCCAGTAAAGTCAACCTTAGTAATCATTGCCATACGTATATCTGTACCAAAACGCTCAGCTTGCTTACGAAAATCGTCCATCATTTGAGGGCCCATAATCCCATCAGGGTATCCAGGATAATTCTCTACGTCCGTAGTGATCATCAATTGACCACCCATTTCCTGGCCAGTATACAACACAGGTTCCATCTTAGCTCTTGCTGCATAGATTGCAGCTGTATAACCCGCTGGTCCTGAGCCAATAATGAGACATTTTATTCTTTCCGCCATTTTTAAATTTATTTGTGTGCAAAAATAGAAATCTTCCTACATAAAACACATTATTTATGTGTATGTTTCAAATACTTTCATGAGGTAAGGGCTCTATAGACTATCCATTTACTTGAGTACAAGCAATTTTATATCGGGATTCTCCTTAGATAATTGCCATGCCGTATCGGATCCTTCAAAAAGGCGAAACGAATCTCTTTTCTCTATCAAGTTATCAAAAAGCTTCCAATAACCTTCTGTATCCAAGATATTGATTCTACTCACGCGTAGCGCTTTTTTGGAAGTGAAGTTGCGCACTCCATTATCAAAGGCGAGGTCGACGGCGTAGGGCTCATTATGATGGCTGGTTATCTTGATGTCTTTGTTTTTATATGATCGTTGTCGGAGATACACTTTATTCTTTTTTCCTTCCGTGAGTTCATTGACATACCTGCTAAATTTTGAGCCCACGGTCGTATCGTGTTGACTATCTATAATGATTAGACTAGCACTCACCTTGTCGTAGGACGACAGTATCCCCCCTTTAAAAGGACCGGTGCCTGCGCTACAAATCATAATGGTTTTGATGGGTGGCAATTCATAGGCTTCTCTATTTTGCGCAAAATTCATCGATATGACCCCTCCATAGCTGTGTCCAACAATATCCAGACTGCTCCACAGATCACTATCCACTCCCCTGTCCTCAAGCACCAAAAACGCATCTTTCAGCCCTTGCAAGGCATGTGAAACAAATTTTTTAGGAAGCGGTCGTGTAAGCGATTTTTGATACCTCGGATAGATTACTATGTTACCATCCGCGACAAGATGCTTAATCCATCCGCCGAAGATCATCGGATTGAAAGCGCCATAGCCATGCATAAACACCACTACATTGTCCGCCTTCTTTGACTTACCTTGTGGTAGGTATACCCAAAAACCATCTACCTTTTTCGAAGCATCTATTACCATTATATCCTCTCCTATAGACCCTACTTTATACTTAGGCAATTTCACTTTACCATTTGCCGCTTGACAAGGAAAGCTAAAACCCAAGATCAATACTAGTGAAAACAAAAATGAAAAAAAAGAATATCGCATGGTACTTGTTTATCTATTTATGGTACGGTAATTAAATTTTAAAGCGCTAACAACCAGAGCATTATATTTATTTACATGAGTTTCATAATCGCTTAACTACCAGATGCTCACCGCTGGTCGATTTATAATTTTCAAAAAATTACCGAACCATTCAATCTATTATACAAACATAATAATATGAATTTCGTTGTCCTGATTTAGAGCATTTTTTTTGGGCGCTATTTCGCGTGATCCGTTTGTACTCGATACCCTAGGCTATTATTCAGGATATGCCTAGCTAGTATTCGCTCGTTCGCTCATCCGTCACTAGACATTCCTTCATGAATAGCCTAGCGCACCTCATACCACTTCTCCCACGAGCGCAATTTTTGTACTAGTACCCATAATGGTATAAGGCATAAATTAGAGGCAATTACCTACCTAAAAAGTTCTTCTTAAAATTGTTTATTTGTGTATTTGTTTAACTGTTTATAGATCTATAAACAGTTAAACGAATAAACAAATCACCAGACCACGAGTATCAGTCAATAGTCCCCAAATATTAAATTTTTTCTATCCCTATAGATAGAACTACTAAGTTAATTACCTTTGAGGCATATGAAAAAACCAGTTGGTATCATAGGATCAGGTAGTTTTGGCACCTCCATTGCTAAAATACTAGCCAATAATTCAGATGTATATATCTACTCTAGAAGAGCGGAAGTCATCCAAGAGATCAATGAAAAACACACTAATCTAGGGATAGCACTAGAAGATAATATTAAAGGCATTGACAATCTAGAACAACTAGCCACTGACTGCGAAGTCATCTTTCCTATAGTTCCTTCTGCCGCCTTTCGAGATGTCATCAAATTGATATCTCCTTACTTGAGACCCTATCACTTGGTTATACATGGCACCAAAGGATTGGACATATCTGGATACACATTAGACAATCTAGACAAATCGATCAGTAGAACCAATGTGCATACCATGAGCGAGATTATTGTTCAAGAAACAACAGCTATCAGAGTTGGTTGTCTTTCAGGTCCTAATCTAGCTACAGAAATTCTTCAGAATAAACCCACGGCAACGGTGATAGCCTCCCGATTCGATGAAGTGATCCAAGCAGGTGAAAAACTTCTCAATACAGACACCTTCCACGTCTTTGGTACAAACGATATCTTGGGCGCAGAAATGGCAGGTGCATTCAAAAATGCCATCGCCATTGGTTCTGGGATATTGGATGGTTTGGACATGGGAAAAAACCTACAATCTATTCTCATTACTAGAGGGCTGCGCGAGATGATATTTTTAGCAAAGGAGATGGGCGCAGACATCAAAACATTTTTTGGTACGGCGGGTATCGGAGACTTAATGGCTACTACTACTTCTCCCAATTCTAGAAACTTTTCATTCGGAAGACGGATCGGAAAGGGAGAAAAAAGAAGTGCCATTTTATCGGATATGCAGGAGCTAGCAGAAGGCTATCGTACCGTACAAATTATGAACTACCTAGCTATTCACTACAAGTTAAGACTGCCGATCATCAAAATGATTTATTCTATCATCTTTGAAGACTTCGATCCTCAAAAAGCCATTCGCTTTCTAATCAAATATCCTTATGGTGTAGACGTGGACTTTTTGTAGATTCCTTGAGTCACCTCTGTACAATACCTAAATTTTATTGCTAACGCTTAAATAATGAAGATGAGCTTAAACCTCTTTTTCTTCAAATGACCCAAAGTGCCACAAGACTCCTGCAGGGTCAAGCATGTGAAATTCTTGCCCCCAATCTTCATATTTAATGCTCGTAATGTTGACGGCAGGATAAGTATCTGGCAATTGCTTCGAGGTAATCTCTTGATAATATTGCTGGACATTTTCTACTTCCAAAAACATCATGGCATTCTCTATCCAGTCCTTGACATAATAGTCTTGCAGATAGAATGCCAATGTATCATCTACCATGAATAAGCTCATCGTAGGGTTTATATTGGATTCTCGAAAACCGAGGTCAAGATAAAATTGTCTTGAAGTTTCAAAATTTTTAGACCCTAGGAATCCCCGTAATGATTTGGATTTCATTTGCATTTTTGTTGTTAAAGATAATCACAGTTTTGACAATCCTACAAAATAGCTTTAACAATAAAAACAACAGCGAGGCGGGTGGCGTGTGAGGGATAGTAGCCAGACCCGACGTAACGTATGTGGAGTCGGGTAGTCCAACAGGACCGTAGCGTCAGCGAAGTGGCGAAAAGCCCGACCCTTTACATTCGCTTTTTCAGCGAATGTAAAGGGGCACACCCAAATAAAACTAATGAATACTAAGCAAGGCAAAACCGAATCCCAAGAGGAGAAAAATGAGTTTTCGCCAAGAGAATTTGTGATGATGCTTGTGTTCGTTTTCGAAAAGTATGATAGTGGCAATATGCAAAAAGGAGCCCACCACCACAGCCAAAAGAATACTCATATTAGCTGCACTAATCTCTAGCATAGATCCTACAAACGCGCCAACGGGGGAAGACAATGCAAAAATGCTAAGTACAAATATCGCCTTGCTCCGATTATAATTGGATTGGAGAATAAAGATTGTCAAGGCAAAAGCAGCGGGTATCTTGTGCAGCAAAATCGCGTAAATAAGATGCATGGCTTGATGTTCCTCCCCCCCATGCGCGTGCTGGTGAAAACTTTCATAACGCTCTAACGGCAATCCTTCTATAAAGGAGTGAATACAAAGACCTAACAATATCTGTAAAAGGTAGTTGGGCTCATTATGCACATGATCGTGCACATGTCCGTGCTCTAAACCACCTGACATGAACTCTAAAAATAACTGCAATAAAAAACCCGCCAAAATCCAGATACCAATACCAGCCTTGCCGATGGAATATATCTCTGGCAGTAGATGTAAAACTGTAATCCCAAGTAAGTAAGCGCCCCCAAAGGCAAGTCCATAATTGAGATTGGTAGAGGTAAAACGTCGTAGACTATGGGCTAATAAAGCTCCAACGGCTACAGACAAAATCAACAATAAATATAGTATCCAATTCATGCGATAGGGTCAAAATTTTCTGTAGAAAAACGCCAACGTGTGTTGAACAAATAGGCTACACCTATACCTATAAGGGAACCTATCAAAGCACCTGTCAAAACATCTATAGGGTAATGCACTCCCACGTAAACTTGACCGTAGGATATGCTCGCTGCCCATAAGAGAAAGAGTCCTTTGGAAAAGGTAAAAACAGTTCCTATGGTCAACATGAAAAAACAGGCAATCGCAAAGTGATTGGTCGCATGCGAAGAAGTGAAAGAGTATCCACCACCACAAGACACTAGTACAACTGCTGGCTGAGCTAGGTGCTCTGCTCGACAGGGTCTATCTCGCTTGACGAGTGGTTTGATAACCTTGCTACTCAATGTGTCTGCTACGGTGATGGTTACCACTGCCAGTAATAAAAAAGGAAAAAATCTAGATCGAAAATTGACCGCCACTATCGCTAAAACAAAAAGATAAAGGGGAACCCAGAAATATTTATGTCGCCACATTGGCGCAATCGCATCCAAAAAGTCAGCGCGCCAAGTGCCATTGAGTAGTGTAAAAAGCCATTCGTCAAAATGGAGGATGCTTTCCAAATTTGTAGATTAAGTTATGAGTCCACTCAGAATACTAGTGAATTCAATAATGAATAGGCAAAGATAGGGATAAAACCCATTACGAATAAGCAAGTGAACAATATATTGTGATAGGTCCAATATCATAAAGCTAGGCTGTAAAAAATGGGACCAATTCCCTTATTCCTAATCGAGTGTTAAGGGTATTTTGTGAAAATACTTTATCTTTAGGTTTATAAAGGAATGGTTCGGTAATTTTTGGAAAATTATAAATCGGCCAGCAGTAAACTCCTGGTTGTCAGACGTTTAAAGAGACAGTGCAAATAGTTGTAATATTCTGGTTGTCAGCGATTTAAAATTTAATTACCGAACCATTATAAAGTAACAAGACTGGCATTACTAATTACTAAAGCACAGTAAAACAAATAAATACATATTGACATTAATTAAATCTATATCTGGTATTAGGGGCGAAATAGGAGGCAAATCAGGTGAAAATCTGACTCCTATCGACATTGTAGAATGTACTGCTGGATATGGTCACTGGCTGATGCAAAATAGCGGCTCTAATAAGGTAGTAATCGGTAGAGATGCGCGTATCTCTGGATCTACGGTACAAGCTCTTGTGACCAATACGCTTTTGATGATGGGTATCAATGTCGTTGACCTTGATTTGTCTACTACACCTACCGTAGAAATAGCAGTGCCTGAGGCACATGCAGGCGGAGGTATTATCTTGACTGCCAGTCACAATCCACGTCAATGGAATGCCCTAAAGTTCTTAAATCATAAAGGAGAGTTCATCTCTGCTGAAGATGGTAGACAAATCTTAGAATATATAGAGGAGAAAGCATTCGACTTTGCTACGGTGGATGAATTGGGGACGTATGAAAAAGACACTTCTTTTATAGCTAAACATATCAATAAAATCCTGCGTCTGGATATAGTACAGCAGGAAAAAGTACGTAGTAAACGCTTCAAAGTCGTTGTTGACTGTATCAACTCCACAGGAGCCATATCCATTGCGCCTTTGTTAGATAAACTGCGTTGTGATTACGTTTTGCTCAATGAAGAAATGACTGGAGACTTTGCGCATAATCCTGAGCCGCTTGCCAAGCACTTGACGCAAATATGTCAAGCTGTGGTGGAGAATAAAGCAGACTTAGGTATAGTCGTTGATCCTGATGTGGATCGATTAGCCTTTATCAGTGAAGACGGAACTTTGTTTGGAGAAGAATATACTTTGGTGGCTATCGCAGATATGATTTTGTCGCAGACACCAGGCAACACGGTATCAAATCTTTCTTCTACTCGTGCTTTGAGAGATGTTACGAACGCCTACCCCGACAGCGTTTATCACGCAAGTGCCGTAGGGGAAGTCAATGTAGTCACAAAAATGAAAGCAGTGAATGCAGTCATCGGAGGGGAAGGAAATGGAGGAATCATCTACCCTAAACTACACTATGGAAGAGACGCATTGGTGGGTATCGCGATGTTTCTATCCTTGCTTGCAGAAAGAGATATCAAAGCGAGTGAACTAAAAGCCTCCTACCCGAGTTATCTAATGGCAAAGGAAAAGATTCAGCTTACTCCTGATATGGATATCCCGCACATTCTAAAAAGTGTAGAAGCGAGTTTTGCGGATGAATCATTGAATAAAGAAGATGGCTTAAAGATAGACTTTGAGGATGGGTGGGTTCACTTGAGAAAGTCGAATACGGAACCGATTATTCGCATTTACGCGGAGGCTAAAGATGAAAAGACCCTAAATAAATTAATCACTTCTGTAAGGGTTGAAGTAGATAGTATAACTGTATAAAAAAAAGAAATTAATGGAAGCTACCATGGATAAGAGAATATATTTTGACAATGCCGCCACTACCCCACTTGACCCCATCGTGATAGAGACGATGACGAAAGTAATGCAGCAAAATTTTGGCAACCCTTCTTCAATACATGCAGATGGGCGTAAGTCAAGAACACTGATAGAATCAGCAAGAAAAGTGGTCGCGCATAGAATCAAGTGTTCGGTGAGCGAGGTGTTTTTCACTAGTGGAGGAACTGAATCAAATAATACTGCCCTTAAATGCTCAGTGAGAGACTTAGGGGTACAGCGTATTATATCTTCTAGAATCGAACACCACTGCATTTTACATACACTAGAGCGTCTAGAAAGCGAAGGCGTTGAAGTAGTTTATTGTGATGTACAAGCTACTGGAGAAGTGGACTATGCAGCTTTGGAAGCACATCTTGGCACAGGAGACAAAAAGACGTTGGTATCGCTTATGCATGCAAACAACGAGGTAAGCACAATAAATGATATCGCTAAGATATCCCAATTGTGTCAAGCACATGATGCTTACTTCCACACAGATACTGTACAAACAATTGGTTACAGAGAATTGGATTTAACTAAAATCAAAATCAACTTTTTATCTGGTTCAGCGCATAAGTTTTATGGCCCTAAAGGAACTGGATTTTTATACATTAATGGAAACAACCAAATCAAGCCATTCATGGATGGGGGTTCTCAAGAACGTAATATGCGTGCTGGGACAGAAAACATTTATGGCATATGTGGTCTGGCAAAGGCACTAGACCTAGCATGCGACAATATGAAAACCAGAGTGGCTCACATCAAGTCACTTAATCAACATGCTCGCGAGCAATTAAAGGCTAACTTCCCAGAAGTAACTTTTAATGGTCCTACTTCACTAGGTGGAGGGTTGGAAAAAGTATTGAGTGTAAATTTTCCTCCTAGCCCAAAATCAGAGATGCTAATGCTTCATATGGACATCGCAGGTATTTGTGCTTCAGGTGGTTCAGCTTGCAGCTCTGGCTCTGAAAAAGGCTCACATGTGATTGCTACTTTATCTGACGTTTCTCCAATTGTAGGTAAACCTGTCCGTCTCTCCTTTTCTCACAAAAATACGATTGAAGAAGTGGACTTTTTAATCGAGAAATTAAAGACTGTATTGAAATAAATAATGATTATTTAAAATAAAAAAAGCAGCTCCCTTATTCAAAGGAGCTGCTTTTTTTATATAAAACTATGAATTAATTACAATCTACAGTGGTAACTATTTCTTGAGTATATCCTCCA
>CAYZUW010000003.1:0-32776 GCA_964481325.1 uncultured Saprospiraceae bacterium | reverse complement strand
CTATAATATTAATGGCGATGATCCATTATTGATTCTGCCAATTATGGTAAGAGTAATGATTGATGCAGATTGTGAATCTTCACCTTCTAATCCGGTTGAAGTAAATATTACCCCTACACCTGAGGCAATTGCTACATCAGAATTCGATAATATTTGTGTTGGAGGTACAGTGCAGCTATTGGCTCAAGAAGTTCCAGGAGCTTCATACCAATGGTTTTTCAATTCTTTTCCATTTTCTACTAATCAAAATCCAATACTTAATGCTTTAAATCAAAGCACGAACTTTGGACTTGAAGTCACGCTCAATGGATGTACTAGTGATATGGGAAATGTATTTATAGTTGCGGATGAACCAGCGATCATTGAAGCACAAATTGGAACAGGAGAATATTGTACGGGAGAAGATGTCATTTTTACAGCGATAAATAACAATACAGATTTGCAAGGAAATATTACTTATACCCTTACAGGACCTGACGGACTGATGGTAGAAGTTATAGCTCCAGCAAACGGTACTTTTGAATATACCTTACCTAGTGTAGACTTTGTGAACGAAGGAGTTTATTCAATAATCGTAGATAATGGAAGTGGATGCACATCAAACGTCGAAACTTTTGATGTTGCTATAATGGAAGGTGTTGAACAACCAGATATTATTGTTTCTGACGTTTCAGTATGTTCGGGGGATGATATCATGATGAGTACACAAGTTTTTACTGGTCCAAATGTGATGTATGTATGGAGTTTGAATGGACAACCACTTGATACTACTACTACACCAAACTTCATGGTTGCCAATGCGACTACCTTAGATGAAGGAAATTATCAAGTACAAGTAAGTTCAGGAATATGTGGTACATCAACTTCGGCGCCAGTGGCAGTTTCTTTAACAGATACTTCTATTTTGCCAGAAATTGAGAGTAATTTAAGTGGGAATACTGCTTGTACAGGGCAAACTGTAAATTTAAGAGTTAATAATCCAACACCAGAAACAGTTTATACATGGTATGATCCTTCTGGAAGTTTAATTGCCACTGATGTTTTAGATATTGATATAATAAATATTCAATTAGCAAATCAAGGAACCTACACTGTAGAAGCCAATATCAATGGTTGTGCAATTAGGACTAGTGAAGAAGAGCTTTCGGTTTCTGAAGGCTTAACAATGCCTGATTTTGACATTAACACACTCACATCTTGTGCAGGTCAAGACGTTAGTATTGCAATTAATAATTTCACAAACTCTGCTAATACTACTTATACTTGGTTTACTAGTAATGATGTTTTTTTCGCACAAACTACAACACCAGTGTTAATATTCCCTGATGCGAATACATCAATCAATGGAGGATATTATGTAGTTGCGGAACAAGGCGGATGTACATCTTCAGCTTCTGAAATATTTAATGTCAATTTAGTTGAACCACCAAGTGAAATGGCTAGCGCGGGTCAAGATACGGGCTTCTGCGAAAGCACTGTTGTGAATTTGTCAGCTACAAATCCAACACAAGGAACAGGTATGTGGATTGGCACTAATGGAACCATAGTAGACCCAAGTAATCCTAATACACAAGTAGACAATCTACCTTTGGGAGATAATATCTTTACTTGGGCATTGAGTACGAATGAATGCACAAATTACAGTATGGATACTGTTGTTATTTCAGTAGGTGATGTTCCAAATGAGACAGCAACTATTTTTAACACGGAGTCTTCTTTTTGTTTTTCAGATGCAAGTGACTTAATACTTACGGCAGATAATCCTGTACAGTCAAATGGACAGTGGGTGATGGTTTCAGGACCGTCAAATGTAACTTTTACAGATGAAAATTTATCATTTACTTCAGTAAGTGGATTAGTACCTGGTACATACGAAGTAATGTGGCAATTAAATACCGCTTCTTGTGGTGTTTTCAGCACAGATAATTACGCTTTCACAATTGATGAACTACCCTCTGATATTGCGAATGCAGGACCAGATCAGAGTTTTTGTCAAGGAGCAGAAGTTACAACTTTTGCAGTGGCACCAAGCGTTGGTACAGGTGCTTGGTCAAGTAATACTGGCGCTAGTTTCTCAAACATAAATGACCCAAATGCTACTGTTTCAGGTTTAGCTTTAGGAGTAAATGTTTTGACTTGGACACTATCAAATGGAGCGTGTCAAGCCTATGACGTAGATGAAGTCGTAATAGAGGTATCTATCTCGCCAAATGAAGAAGCAAGTGTAACAAATAATTCAATTCAAATTTGTGAAGGAGATGTATTGAATCTTGAAGCTGTGACACCTAATAATTCAAATGGAACTTGGACACAAATATCTGGACCGCAAACAAACATTGTTAATCCAAATGCTTCAATTACGAATATAAATTATAATACTCCAGGGACTTATAATTTTGCTTGGCAACTTTCTACTCTTGATTGTGGAACATTTAGTTCTGCGAATGTAGAAGTAATAATTGATGCTATACCTAATGAGCTTGCAAATGCTGGTGTAGATCAAACAACTTGTGGTACTACTATAAGTTTATTTGCTGAAGAAGTTCAAACAGGACAGGGTTTCTGGACATCTACTGCTGGAAATATATTGGATCCTACTAATCCATTTACGGTTGTAGAAAATTTAGTACCAGGAACGCACACTTTCACTTGGACACTTTCAAATGGAGTTTGTGAAAATTTCTCAAACGACCAAGTTCTTATCACAATAGACAATGTACCAAATGAAACTGCACAAGTGGTCGATGCGGTGATAGACGTTTGTTCAGATAATAATGGAGGTATAGTTAATTTGAATGCGATTTCTCCTACATTGTCTACTGGAGTTTGGACACAAATTGACGGGCCATCTACAGTAAATATTTTGGATGCGACGAACGAAAATGCAAGTGCTACAGGATTTGTTATGGGGCAATATAATTTTGCTTGGACATTAAGTTCAGGGTTTTGTATTAACTTTAGTTCTGCTAATCTAACTATAAATGTTGATGAAATTCCTACAGGACAAATAGCAAATGCAGGAGCTGATCAAAATATTTGTTCTTCGTCTACAACTAACTTATCTGCTTCAATGCCAACTGTGGGGAGTGGTAGATGGACAATTTTTAACACAAATGGTGCTAGTGTAGTAGATGTTACTGATCCGAACTCAGAAGTAATCCTTGTTGAAGGAGAGAATATATTTGTTTGGTCATTGTCAAATGGCGGTTGCCAAAATTATCAACAAGATACAGTAAGTGTATTTTTGTCATTACCTGAAGACGAAGCTGTTGTTGTTACCGAAGACATAAATATTTGTGAAACAGATATAAGTAGTATTACACTAAATGCAAGTCAAGTTACTACTGCAACAGGTGTATGGACTCAATCTACTGGACCCACTACAGTAACAATTAATAATCCAACAAGTACTGAAGCCAATTTGACAGATTTAAGCCCAGGAACATATACTTTTCAGTGGACATTGTCAGATGGACTTTGTGAGAATTATGATAGCGATCAAATCACAGTGGTTATTTCTTCTATACCAGAAGAGATGGCAAACATAGCACAAGATGAAATTGAAATCTGTGGCACTAATCAAACAACATTGACTGCAGGTACGCCGATCGAAAGTACAGGCGCATGGTCTACAAATGGATCAGGTACTATTTCTTCTATCAATTCAGAATCTACTTTAGTAAGCAATTTGCAAGATGGTGCAAATGTATTTACATGGACACTTAGTAGTGGAAATTGTGTAGACTTTTCTACAGCTTCCATTACTGTTTTTGTAGAGGAAGGAGTATCGGCTGTTAGTGATACATATTCTGTGGAAGGTGGAAATACTTTAACCAGTGAAAATGTACTTGATAATGAAATTTTCAATGGTAATACAGATTGGACATTGGCTTTAGTCAGTGATTCACCTGAAGTCACACTTAATAATGATGGATCATTTACGTTCATTCCTGTTTCTGGATTCTCAGGAATCTACACTTTTGAATACGAAATTTGCGATCAAAGCTGTGGTGTTTGTGAAAGAGCAATTGTAAACATAGACGTTACTCCTGAGCCAATACTTGAGTGTAACGTGCCGAACGTACTTACTCCAAATAATGATAATAAAAATGATGCACTAATAATAGATTGTGCGAATCAGTTTGAAAACAATATCATTCAGATATTTAATAGATGGGGAGATAAAGTGCACGAAAAAGTAACTTATCAAAATGATTGGAGAGGAACATTTGAAGGAGATGATCTACCAGCTGGAACGTACTTCTATATTTTCAAGAAAGATCAAGATGATAACGAAGCAATTACTGGCTACATTACTATTATTCGATAATTAGAAAAAGCCAATTCCTAAATTAATAAGAAATAGAAATCATGATAAATAGAATAATTGTTTTAATTTTTATGCTCGGTTTTTTTATTCAAGTAAAAGCTCAGCATAACCCACAGTTTACTCATTTTATGTTTAATAAACTAATCTATAATCCAGCATATGCAGGAGATAGAGAAGCACTTGCTGCTTCAGCAGTTTATCGAAATCAGTGGTTAGGGATCGAAGGAGCTCCTACAACCTTGAATTTTAATATCCATACACCATTTGCTAGAGAAAGAGCAGGAATTGGATTGTCTGTAGTAGCGGATAAGATTGGTGCAGTGAACACTACATTTGCAAATATCTCATATAATTATAGAGTACCTGTAGGTGAAACTGCAAAATTAAGTATTGGAATTTCTGCTAGGGTAGAGCACGGAAGATTAGATTTTACTCAAGTTGATGCTTTTGATACGGGGGATGAATTTATCTTAAATGATATTGATAATTCAGTTCGACCTAACTTTGGAGCAGGATTATTTTTGTCAGGAAAGAACTATTATGTTGGACTTTCTATACCTACTATTTTGCGTAATAACCTTTATTCAGCTGCAGGATTTGAATCAGTATTTAGGACATATTATGCAATGGGTGCAGTAGTGTTAGATGTTTCTGACAACGTTAAGTTTAAGCCAGCAGTTTTATTAAGCTATAATCAGAATGCTCCTTTTGACATGGATTTAAATGCAAGTTTTTTACTGATGGATGCTTTGTGGTTAGGAGCCACTTGGAGATTAGATGATTCTATAGATGCCTTAATTCAATATCAATTTACTCCTAGCCTTAGAGCAGGAATGGCATTTGATTTTACTACTTCTGAATTAAACAGTCAAACTTCTGGAGGTTATGAAATTATGTTAGAGTACATCTTTACAAAAGAAAATAAGCAGCTGAGAAATATTAGATATTTTTAAAAATTATCGAAAAATAATAATGGACACTGTATTAGCAGATTCTTTGTCCATCCACTAACAATTAACAGAAGCATTAAAAAATTTACAATCGATGCACTTTATAAAAAACATTTTATTAATTGGGCTACTATTTAGCCTTGTTGTACCAGTTTTTTCTCAAGAAGAAATTAACGAATTTGGCTATGACAATGGATTCAACAATATTGTTTTAGCTTTGAATCGTTTAGAGTCTAAGCAGCCAAAAAATGCAAATCACGCTCAAGAGATGTATGATGGACTTGGTTTTGCAAAGTCAGCTACTTTATTTAAGCAATCTGTAGACACAGAAAATACAGATAAAGCGGTATGGTCTAATCTGGCGAATTCAGCTAGATTAAATGCTAATTACACAGAGGCTGCTTATTGGTATTCTAAAGTCGTTCAAAATGGACCTATACCAGAAGAAATATTACATTATGCGCAATCATTACAAGCTAGTGGAAACTGCCAAGAAGCAGTAAAATGGTTCCAAAAGTACAACTCTTTTCAAGGAGACAATAAGGTTTCTTTTATTGAAAACTGTTCTGATTTAGATGATTTTAGAGTGTTTGTTGGAGTTAGCCTAAATAACCTAGCAGTACTTAATTCTAAGCATTTAGATTTTTCTGCACAGCCATTTGGAAATGGTATTGTATTCACTTCAAACCGAGGGTCGAATAAGTTATTGAAACTTATAGATAATTGGACTTCTAACAGCTTCACTGATTTATTTTATACCGAAAAAACTGCAGAGGGCTATACGAAGCCAAAAGCCTTAAAAGGGGCAGTCAATGGAAAATTCCATGATGGAGTTGCCACATTCGGGCCTGAGGATGCAATGATGTTTTTTACAAGAAATAACTATTCAGGAAGATCAGATAGAGGAGTGAAAAACCTAAAAATATTTTCTGTTAAGAATAGTGAAAATATTGTTTGGAGCGACGCCATTGAATTACCATTTAATTCTGATGAGTTTTCAAATTGTCATCCTACCCTTAGTGAAGATGGAAATACTTTATATTTCTCTTCTGATAGACCAGGAGGATTTGGGGGTATGGATATATATAAAGTGACTATGAGAGATGGATCTTGGGAAGAACCTCAAAATGTAGGCCCTACCATCAATACAGCTGGCAATGAAATTTTCCCATTTATAACAGCTCAAGATGACTTAGCTTTTTCATCTAATGGCCATCCAGGATTCGGAGGATTAGATGTATTTGTAGCTAGACAAACAAAAACAAATAGTGGAAATTGGGATAGGCTTGTAAATGCGGGAAAACCATTTAATTCACTGCAAGATGATTTCGGTTTTTACATGGATAGTGAAAATCTTAATGGATATATGTCATCTAGTAGAACTGGTATATCAGGTAATGATGATATTTTTGAATGGAACAGTCCTGAGCCAGTTGACTTTTTTCCAATACTTTCAAGAGAGCAAACCTTTTGTTTGGTTGAGTCAGGGACGAAGAATCCTTTGAGCAATGCAAATTTGACTATTACTGTAATAGAGGATCGTGAAAAAAGAAATGAAACAATTAAGTCAGATTCTAAAGGCGAATTTGCTTTAACGGTTTGGCCAAGTACGAAACTAGAAATGGATATTTCCAAAAGAGGTTACCTTGATACAAATGAAACTTGGATGTCGACAAATAGGAATTCTCCAGAGGCGACATGTACATATGTAGAAATGAAAAAAGAAGAGACCGTTACGATTTCTGGAAGTGTATTAAATGCGGTAAATAACACACCGATTGCAGCAGCCAAAATAACAATTTTGAATGAGTGCACGAATAAGAAAAATGAGATTACTTCAGATCGAAAAGGTAATTTCGAAATTAAGGTTCCATGCGGTTGCGATTTTAAATTATCGGGAGCAAAAACCAAATTTAAAAACGCTAATAAAACCCTTTCTGCAAGTTCTTTAGATTGTAATAAAGAAAAAGATGTGACGCTTAAGTTAAGAACAGTCGAGAAGAAAAAAGCGCCAGAAGTGGCCAAAGTGGTAGTGCCTGTTTTTGAAGAAAAGGTATTGAATGTAGGAACAATTATTCCATTAAGAAATATAAACTTTGACTTCAACAAATCTGTCATTAGACCAGATGCAGAAGTTGAACTTAACAAAGTTGTAGCATTATTAAATAAATACCCAAGTCTCTCTATCGAAATGGGTTCACATACAGATGCTAGAGGGAGTGCAGATTATAATATGATACTTTCAAGTAGCAGAGCGCAATCATCCTATGAATACCTTATTAAAAAAGGAATACAAAAATCAAGGATTTCATTAAAAAGATATGGAGAAACAACTCTTATCAATAAATGTGCCGAAGGAGTTAAGTGTAGTGATAAAGAGCACGAAGAAAATAGAAGAACGGAAGTTAAAGTATTAGGGTATTAAGTATAAATACTTTATACATTTTTACAATTCACTAGAATACATAGTGAATTACTGACAAAGACTACATAAACATAAATACAATTATTTAAAGATTTTATTGTCAGTAGATTATCAATTTGGTAAGTGCTCTACCCCTTGGGGTGGGGCATTTTTCCATTTATATTATATATATCATATAGTGTTGGAAGGGAAGATGCGAACCTTAAAAATAAGATTCCTACAGATAATTTAAAGTTAAGGACCAACACAAAAAAGAGAATACAAGAAAAATTTTACAGGCTATTGGGTATCATAAACCTATTTAAATATTACCTAAATTTCTACATTTCAAAAGCACTTTCAAGTAGAAATTTCAGAAATTATATCCAATAATTCTTCTCGCATCGAGCATTAATCAGGGTACGGACTTGTACTTGGGCATGTTATTATTTGATACAATTAGGGTATTTCTAAGCAAAATCATGTATTTTTGTCCTCCAAATTAGATTTTTAATTAGCGCCAAGAATCTATCAAAATTCTTCATTTAATGGGCAGATTGCTTCATCTTATCGTCTTAATATGTGCTTTTAGTACGCTTTATGCACAACAAACCCCTATTTTTACACAATATCGCAGTAACTATACAGTAATTAATCCAGCGATGTTGAGTCCAAATTATTTGCTTCAAGAGCAAAATTTAGATTTTGGAGTTTCCGTAAGAGCACAGTGGACTAACCTAGATGACAATCCGCGGACACAATTGGCGCAAGGGAATTTTTTCTATGAGAATTCAGGAGTTTCAATCTTGAGTGGAGGATTTATTATTAGAGACAGAGTAGGTCCGACAAGTACAACGGGTGTTTATGGGAAAATAGGAGGTTTACTTTCTGATGATCCATATTGGGGAGGTATTGGTGTGGGAATTTCTGTTGGAATACAACAATTCAAAATAGACGCTTCAGACTTAGTCTTGAGGCAAGAAGGAGATATCCTTGGTCAACAAGACCAATCTACTATTACGCCCGATGTTGGTTTTGGCTTTTATTATTATAAAAGATTTGAAAAAGGCTGGATAGAGGATGATTTGGTCTATGCCGGAATTTCTATTCCCCAAGTCTTAGGATTAAATGTTGCTTTTGCAGAAGGAGATTCTGATTTTGACATCAATCGTACTCAGCATTTTAATTTGATTGCTGGGTATTATAAATTTTTAGACAACGGAAGATTTATCGAACCTTCCATTTGGCTTCGCTATGTAGCGAATGCTCCAGTTAATGTTGACTTTAACTTTCGATACCATGTAAATCAAAATATTTACTTTGGTTTTGGAGGTAGTTCAGCACGTACTTTTCATTTTGAGAAAGGGTTTGTTATTGGCCAGCAGTTGAGAATAGGATATGGATTTGATTTTCCATTCAATACCATTGGTCCAATTGGGAGAAGTACGCATGAAATTAATTTAAATTTCGCATTGGAAAGATAGTATGAAAATCAAGATAAGTTCATTATGAAATTTTTTATTAAACAATTAGGGCTGCTTAGTTTTCTTGCTTTGTCATTTTCATGCTTTGCACAGACTAACATTGTATCTATATCTAATAAGACGGTCTTACTTGATGAGGAGATTTGTTTGGATATCCACTTGCTAAATTTTGATGAATCAGGAATAGGAGAGTACGAAGTTTCATGGAGTGCAGATATAAGTACTTTAGTGAATGCTACATCTGATAATAAAAAATTATTTTCAAAATTAGCTGAAGATAAGCGTTCAAATTCTGGAGTTTTACATTTCACTATTACAAATGAAATGCTTGAAAATATAAAATATGGGTCTTTAAAGCCTAGTATCTGCTTATTACCACATACTGAAGGTGCAACGGATATAATCGTAAAAAAATTAGAATCTCCAAAGAATAAGATTGTATCTAAAGGACAACTATCAGTATCAAGATCAAGTGCCGCTGGAGAGAGATTGATCGCATCTATGGAGGTCGCTAATGCAGGCACCGAAGCATGCGTTGAAATAAGCGTTGAAGGATTTACTACAATTAATAGATTGACATTTGGGATTAACGCTCCGATAAATGTCGGAGTTTTTAATGAAGCAAGAAATTTTAATTTAAATGGCTTGACTGCTGCAGATGTTATGGATATTCCTGTTTTTGGAACCACAGTTGAATGGGACGCTCCTAACCAGAACACTGGAGTCACAGTTCCTGATGGTACTGTTATAGTAGAACTATGCTATGATATAACGGGAACTCCTGGGACTACTGCTCCCATTGTATTCAATGTGCCGACAGTCTTTAATTTATTTTTCGGAATAGATGGAAGTCAAACGCCACCAGATATAGAAGAAGGGTCTATTACTATTCCAGATGTGGCTCCCCTAGAAATTCAAGATGAGTTTATTTCTTCTGATAATTGCATTGATGTAGACAATGGAGAAATATTAATTACCCCCAACGGTGGTGTCCCTCCTTATACTTTTATATGGTCTAATACGACTACTGATGAAAATTTAATTGGTGTACCTGGAGGTAGTTATACTGTAACAATTTCAGATTCAAATGTTCCTATGAATCAATTGACCGCAAGTTTTACCGTCCCTACAGATACCATTTCTCCAATTGCTGATGCGGGGCCAGTTCAATCTATCACTTGTGATGACAATATAGTTACTCTAGGAAGTAACAATACTTCTAGTGGACCTGAATTCGAATACCAATGGTTGGGCCCACCAGGAGTAATGTTTGTTTCTGGTATAAATGATATCATGGCAGAAGTAGATACACCTGGCGAATATAATTTTAGAGTTATTGATACAGAAAACGGATGCGATTCTGAAGCAACCGTTTTAGTAGAAGACGCTACTGCAAATCCTAACTTGACGGTACCAGCTGATCAAGCTTTGACATGCCAAGATGGTGGATTAATTCTTGAAGCAATGAATGATGAAAACCTAAGTAATATAAGCGCAGTATGGACAGTCGTTTCTGATGGTGTTATCGATAGTGTTGTAGATGATTTGAGTATTAGCATTTCTACACCTGGAGTATATGAAGTAGTTCTTACGAACGACGATACAGGTTGTACATCTATGGCTAGTGTTACTATTTCGCCTCCAGTACTACCTGTGATATCTCTTGTCGGTATGCCGGATGACCTTAATTGCGATCAGAATACAGTTATGTTGACTGCCACTTTTGACCCAGCTAGTACCATTCTGTGGACAACCTCTAACGGAATCATTGATTCTGGAGAGAATACTGCATCCATCACAGTATCATCTGCAGGTACCTATCAAGCAGAGGTGACAGATGGAGTAACAAATTGCACAAACACTATAGACGTCGAAGTATTGGGAGACACATCAGAACCAAGTGTTATGGCAGGTGAGGACCTTACAATCAATTGTGATATTCCAACAGTGACCTTAATGGGGAATACTGATACTCCAGATGGGTCTATTGCTTGGACAGATGAGGATGGCAACTTTGCAGGAAATGAACTTACCCTTGAAGTAAACCGTCCTGGACTATATAACCTGAACATAACTAACGATTTTGGCTGTATGCGTACAGATCAATTAGAAGTATTTGCAGATACTATGAGCCCAATATCAAATGCGGGTTTGGACATGGAAGTAGCATGTATCGGAGCAGATATTAATTTAGATGGATCTGGATCTTCCATTGGCCCAGAGTTTACATATATGTGGTCTACAGTGAATGGCATCCTGGTTTCAGGATTTACTACTTTGACGCCTGCTATTAGTTCAGCTGGTGTGTATGATCTTGTAGTGACTAATACTGATAATGGTTGTACTGCCATATCAAATGTCGAAATTTCTATACAAGGTGATTTGCCTACTGCCGACGGCGGAGAAGACTTTAGTTCTTGCGAAAATCAAGTTTCACTTACTGGAAACTTAGATCCTGGCATTTTGGGTGTTTGGACGACTACCTCAAATGCCAATATCGATAATCCGAATTCTGCTTCTATCTCTGTGACAAATCTTAGTCCTGGAGCGAATGAATTTAGATGGACTTTATCTACTGCGGATTGTGCTGACTTTAGTTCGGATGTGGTCACTGTTATTTTGGAAAGTACGCCTAATGCTACGGATGATATATTTACAATTCCATTAGATTCTTCGATTATAAGCTCCAATGTCATTTTAAATGATAACCTGACTAGCGATGATATAACTATCGAATTTACTCCTGCAGATCCCAACTTCACTGATATTGGGGATGGTAGTTTTAGTTATACTTTTCCAAATGACTCCATACTTACAATCACTTTTAACTATCTTATTTGCTCCGCAGTTTGTCCAACACTCTGTGATAGCGCTATCATTAATTTAGTTAGAGAAGAACCTCCAATCGAACCAGTTGATCTAGATGATCTGCCAAATGCAATCACACCAAATGGAGATGGCCTTAATGACGCTCTTGTTTTTGATATTATGCTTACTAGACCTCAGGATTTTCCCAATCCAGAATTAGTAGTGTTCAATAGATGGGGAGATGTAGTATTCAGACAACAGCCTTACGATAATAACTGGCAAGGAACCAATCAGAGTGGGGATGCCCTTCCCGAAGGCACCTATTACTTTATCAATCGTTTGAGTTTAGAAGAAACTGAAATTCTCAGTGGAGACGTTACGATTATAAGAGATTAATTTTAACACTTTTCGAGATACATAACAATCATATTACGATAAAATACCATATATAGGGTATTTTATATCAGTTTGGTATAACTACTTTTGTATAAGATACGAAGTACGTGTAAATATTTAAAGGATTATGTAATTACTCATTTTGTGTCTAGACTTTTTAATAAAGTCGATTACGATTTGGGTGAGTTGGTGATGCAACTCACTTTTTTTGTCTTTAATCGAAAAGTATTTTGCGCAAAGTAATATACTATGCTTTTGATTCTACTTCACTTATAGAAATTTTTACAACGATAGACTTTGAAATTGGTGTTTCGCTTTTGCGCGCAAATTTGTTATACGGCACCAAGACATTGGTCTCAGGAAAGTAGGTCGCCAAATTTCCTGCTGGGATATCAAATGGAACAACTTTAAACAATTTGGCTACTCTTCGTACACCATCATAGTGGCTACTAAGATCTACGTAGTCTCCTTTTTTCAATCCTTCCTTAGTGATATCTTTTTGATTCATGAATAAAACACGGCGACCATTTTCTATACCACGATATCTATCATCGAGTCCATAGATAGTTGTATTGTACTGGTCATGGCTTCTTACAGTCATCATGATGTATTCATCTTCAGCCAGTGTATGTTCGCTAAGCTTATTCACTGTGAATTTTGCCTTGCCGTCTGCTTTAAACTTTCTTTCTCTAGCTACATTGGGTAGATAAAAACCTTCTGGATTTCTAACACGCTTGTTATAGTTGTCAAAACCTGCAATATTTTGTTCTATCGCTTCTCGTATGTAGTCATAATTTGAAATAAGCTTGTCCCAGTCTATTTTTTTATCCTCAAAGAGCTTCATAGATAATTCTGCAACTATAGCAGGTTCACTTTTTAGATGTTCAGATTTTGGTTTTAAAGTGCCTTGACTGCTATGTACAATTCCCATTGAGTTCTCTACACTTACAAATTGTTCCCCCTCTTTCTGAATATCTATTTCCGTTCGACCCAAACATGGTAGTATCACTGCTGTTTTACCATGGATAAAATGACTCCTATTGGGTTTGGTAGAAATCTGAACCGTAAGATCGCAAGACTGTATACCCTTAGCAGTAATATTAGTGTCCGGAGACGCAGATAAAAAGTTGCCCCCCATAGCGAAGAATACTTTTGCCTTTCCTTCAGACATAGCTTCTATGGCTTTAACAACGTTATAGCCTTCTTCTTTTGGAGGTTCGAACGCGTAATTTTTCTTGAGATTATGGTATAAGCTTTCTGGAATTTTCTCCCAGATTCCTACTGTTCGATCTCCTTGCACATTGCTATGACCTCTTACGGGACAAGTACCTCCACCGGGTATTCCAATGGATCCTTTGAGTAATAGAATGTTTACAATTTCTTGTATGATATCTACACTATTGGTATGCTGAGTAATACCCATAGCCCAACAGATAATAATCTTCTTCGATGTAGCAATCCAATTCACAGCTTGCTTTACCTCGCTTCTTTCCAGACCACATTTTTCAAGCAATGATTCTGTGGTGAATTGAGATAAGTCATCTATCAAATCTTGATAGCCTATAGTCTTGTCCTCTATAAAAGATTGATCGAATACTGTCCCTGGGGCTGCCGCCTCTTTTTCAATTAGCATCTTTAGTATGCATTTAAGCAATGCCGCGTCTGTATTGATTTTTAGATTTAGATACAGGTCAGTCAATTGGACACCGCTCCCTAACATATGGGCTGGCTTTTGAGGATGCTTAAATTTTAATAGACCCGTTTCTGTCAAGGGATTTATAGATATTATCTTGGCTTTGTTTTTCTTAGATTGGGCCAAGGCAGACAGCATACGCGGATGATTGGTACCTGGATTTTGACCTATAACGATAACCAAATCAGTAATATAAAAATCTTCCAATTTCACAGAGCCCTTACCTATACCTACAGTATTCGACAAAGCCACACCGCTAGATTCGTGACACATATTGGAGCAATCAGGCAAATTATTTGTACCAAATCTTCTCACCATGAGTTGATAAAGAAAGGCTGCCTCATTAGAGGTTCTGCCTGAGGTATAAAAGATAGCCTCGTGTGGAGAACTCAATTCTTTAAGTTGCTTTGTGATCAATTCGTAAGCGTCATCCCACGTGATCGGGCTATAGTGGGTATCCCCAGGCTTTAGGATCATAGGATGTGTTATGCGACCACTTTTCCCAATTTCGTAATCACTCCAATTGGACAATTCTACCACAGAATGCTTAGCAAAGAAATCAGGGTCGGCTTTCTTTTTGGTCGTCTCTTCTGCAATCGCCTTTACACCATTTTCACAATATTCTCCAAGCGCACTTCTTTCTCCATCTGGGTCTGGCCATGCACATCCTGGGCAATCTATACCTCCTTTTTGGTTTAGACTAAATAGAGTCTTGCTACAACTCATAGCTGTCATTTCATTTCGCATATGCTGTAGGGAAGAGGTCAAAGCCTTTATACCTGCAGCCGTTTTTGCAGGTGAACTGATTCTTACATCTTCCTTTGTCTCTGGAGTCAATGGATTAGGTGTCTTATGCTTACTCATGCGTTATCATTTCGATTAGGATTGGGGAATGTGTCTGCATCTTCTATATCTCGAGGATGCAAACAAGTAAAATCTTTTTCTATTAGCAAGTCAAGTGCGCCAGCCTTTGTGGAATGAATACTTTGAATCCCTACACTTGTATCCTCTAGAATTGTCTCTATATCTAGCTTTCCAAGACTAATATGTATAACATTATTCTCGAACAGAATGGTAGTATTTGTCATTTCACCTACTTGAAGGCCATAGGAAAACAGCGTGCCATTTGGAAAATGAATGCTTGATTTGACACTCATACCCTTACCCAGCTTTTCCAGTTCAGATTGCGTTATTCTTATTCGAAGCGTATTTTCTCGTATTCTTATTTTCATCTATGCTAATGTACTTAATTAATCATCGTATCAATTACTCTTTGCTTAAAGTTTTCCATTCAATATCGCCAAAAGAGACATTTTAGGGTTTCACAAGTTTTAGGAGCAGACCAATAATAAGATACCCATAAAATAATGCGATAGGGATAGTAAGGAATCACACTTGGTGCCGACGGGAGGGTAGCACTAGGTCCCGATTGTAGCGCAGCGAAATATCGGGAATGGTCGGCGCAAAGTGTGATGCCCGAAGGGCCGTAGCGTTAGCGAAGTCCTGAATAGCCCGGCCCCTTTCGGGCTAGCCTTGAGGAAGGGAGAGGGGATCGCCCAAATCCAACACATATAAAAAAAAATGAGCTGCAAATCGTATCTGCAGCTCACCCTCTGATAAAGATCTATCAGTATAGATAATGAAAGCTTAGGCTCCTTTTTTAGTATCTTTTTTACCAGTAGTGTCAATCTTTATCTTTTGAGGTCTTACTTTACCATAAGATCCCTTTGTTCTTTTTCCTTTTTTTGATTTAATGTCGCCTCTTCCCATGGGAATTGATGTTTTTTAATTTTTTGTAAATATTGAAGCTGCTCTTGCAGCACTGCAAAATTAGGAATTTTTTAGCTCAATTATTCTATGTGGGTGCGTATAAATATTAAATCTGTCTTTTTGCATAAAACCTACGAGTGTAAGGCCGTATTTTTTGGCATAATCTACTGCTAACGAGGAGGGTGCACCTACAGCAACCATTAGTGATATCCCACTGACAAGGCATTTTTGGACCAGTTCAAAGCCTGCTCTTCCACTTACAAACAAACCCAGTCCCTCATTAGAGAGGCCATTTATAAGCATGCTGCCTATGGATTTATCCACTGCATTATGCCTGCCTATATCTTCCTGAACGACTAATATTTGGCCATTGAGATCAAATAAAGCGGCTGCATGTATACCTCCAGTAGCATCAAAAAGAACCTGCTTGGCTCTCAATTGAGCGTTAAGTCCTAGGAGATTTTGAACAGAAATTTGCTGTTTCCGGTCCAACATGTCAAACTCGCGCACCAATTTTATAGCGTCCAAGCTCGTTTTGCCACACATACCACAGGCAGCTGTACTGACCGTATTGCGAGCTTGGAGTGTAGCTGGCAACTTAGATAAAGTAACAAGGGCCTCATCCTCATTCAGGTTTATATGCATAATGTCTTCGATATGATCGATGACCCCATCCGTATATAGAAATCCAGTTACCAATGCTTTTTGATCCGTCGGTGTTTGCATGGTGATGACCAAAACTTCTATTTTTTGATCAGGTGTTTTGAGTTTTATTAGGAGAGGTTGCTCCATGGCAAGAGTATCAGAAAAAAAATTAGCCGCTCCTTGATTGATTTTCTGAATAGGGTAGGACTGAGTACCTATAATATTATCATGATGCTTCATGCAAAGGCTTTAATAATTAACGGTTCTGTAATTTTTTGAAATTTTATAATCGAACCATAGTATTTTTGAAAATACACAAAAAAAAGCCCCCAAAAAAATTGGAGGCTTTCTTTCTATGCTTATGATAGGGTAGTTTACATTATACCACCGTCGTGCTCATCTTGCCACTTCTCTAGCGCTTCCCATTCTCCTCTTGCAGCCATACCTGCTTGTAGAGGCCAAGACTGTGGCTTATGCATTTTGTATCTAGGACCAGCTGCATCCAAAAATCCTTGGATTATACTTGGGTCAGTTTCAGAAAGTTTTGCCCAAGTTTTGATCCCACCATTTTTAATCAGCTCCTCTATTTTTGGTCCGATACCTTCTATCTTCTTTAAATCATCTTCCGCGCCCGCTACATGTGTTACAGGAGTAGGTGTAGGCGTGACCGGTGCTGGTGGAGGTGTCACAGCTGCAGGCGGAGGCGAAACAGGTGTAGACGTTACTGGTGATGCGAATCCCATCACAGGAGTAGTTGGTGCGGGTGGTGGAGTTACTTTACCCTGTGCTTCCAACTGTTCGTGATGTCTCAACAAGCTTTCATACTTAATCTGTAAGTCGTTCTTTTCTGCTTCCGCTTTCTTAGCTACTTTGATCAAGCCATCTACTTCTTCTTGTCGGTCTACTTTATTAGCCGCTTCTGCTTTCAATGCCTCAATCTCTTTTCTCAACTCAGCGTTTGCAGTAGCCATATCTTTGTCTTGGGTACTGATGTTTTTAGTTTGCTCCACAAGCTTTTCGTACTTCACTTTCAAAGTATTACGCTCCAAGTTCGCCTCTTCAAATCTAGGCTTATACGTTTCAGATCTACGGATATATTCATCCTTCTCTGCTTTTACCTCAGATACATTATTTCTCAATCTCTCGATCTCAGAATCTCTACGGTTTAGGATTTCAGTTAGTCTATCTATTTCCTTCTCGTTTTCATCAGAAGGTGCAACTACCGTTTCACCAGTTGATTTCAAACCTGTAATCTCACTTTTCAATAAACCCAATTTAGTAGTCAAGCTCTTTGCCTCGCTTGAACTAGCACGATAGTCATTTTCTAACTTTACGGTCTTGTTTTTCAAAGTTACCAACTCTTGCTTTTGTTTTTCGATTGTGCGCTCTAGTTGAGACTTATCTTTATTATAGCTAGTAGAAGCCTTTTCCAATTTAGCGTACTTTTTAGAAAATCCAGAGCTGTTAGATACTTCCTGCTCGTACTTGTGTTTCCACTCATCTATCTTTGGAGTTCTAAACAACCATCCCAAAATGAAAGCGCCGATCGCTAAGAGTGCCATCCAAAAAACCCAAGAACAAAGCGCTGTCCAAAATCCGCCTGCTAATATTATTATAAACATAATGTGTATTTTTTAATTTGTTATTTTTTTAAAATTGATTCTTAAAGAGTAAAAGAAATTTAGTTGGTTACTATGATTTCTACTCTTCTGTTTTTAGACTTACCCTCGTCCGTATCGTTAGTCGCGATAGGTCTATTAGGCCCTTCACCGATTACAGATGTGATAGCCGTTGCACGGATACCTTGTCTCACCATGTAATCCTTAATCTCTCCAGCTCTCTTCTTACTTAGTCTCGTGTTTCCACTCAGGCTACCTACATTATCCGTATGGCCTGATACTTGTATAGCAGCATCTGGTACCTGACTCACATAGTACTTAATGTCAGCAAAGTAATCCTTTAAATCCTGATCCAAGTTTACTTGGTTTGATCCAGTGGCAAAGTAGATTTTGTAAGGTTCAGCCTTAAGCCTTGTTCCGATATCAGCTAGGTCACTTGCACCTTTGAAATCGAAACTTACTCCTCTAACCAATCGATTGTTGGCATTAAATCTCAAATTGTAATCTGCCAAGCCTGTCGTGATAATATTGGCAGCAGGCGCACCGTTTGCGACAAGATTCGCTTTGATGGCTTCGGCTCTATCTACACCTAGATTGTCAAAGGTGCCAGCGTAGGTTTCGTCCGCTTTGTAGTAACCGGTCAAGAGCAACTGCCGAGCTGGATTGTCTTGCAGGTACTTGCTGACGTTATTGAATGCTGATTGTGTTTTAGCGGGTACATTTGGTACTGCGCTGCTATTAGGGAATGTAAAATGATTTGGCGACCCTGTCGTGAATCGACTTCCATCATTGACATCCCAAACGTTTGTTTCCGCTACTGGGGCTGGAGCAACGGCCTCGATTTGTGCAGGTGCCGGCGCTACAGGATTGCAGGTGGGACAAGACAAAAAGTAAGACCCTGCGCCAATCCATCCTAAAAGAAGGAGAAGCAACGGGTAGAAAAATTTGTGCATAGAAATTGCATTTTTAAATTAAGAAAATAGTCAACCTTAGTATACGGTTTTATTTTGCTAGTTGACCTATTAAAGACGCACAAAAATACAGAAAGAAACATTTTTTTTAGGCTATTTGGCATCTAATTTATACGCAATCAATTCCTTAGCTATTTTTCGATCGTTGGACAATCTCGGTACCTTGTTTTGGCCGCCCAATTTTCCCTTCGATTTCATGTATTCTCTAAAAGCATTTTTTTGCAGAGGAGTGATTATCAAGCGTCTCAATATGCCTCCTTTGATCAGGTCTTGGTAGTATATATTCTGTTTAGACATCTCATTGTCAAGTGTTTGGGAGAATAGCTCCATATCCTTTGGTGGTTTTTCAAAAGCCACCAACCACTCATGATAAGGCAAGCCAGAGCTAGGCGTTATCTGTGGTGCCACTGTGAATTCGATCACTTTCGTGTCATGCAATTTGCAGGCATTGACCATAGCGACCTCCACCTCTTTTCCAATCACATGTTCTCCAAAAGCAGAAATAAAATGGCTCAACCGACCAGTAACTACCAATTTGTAGGGTGCAAGGGATACAAATTTTACCGTGTCTCCAATGTTATAAGCCCATAGTCCTGCATTGGTGTTGAGCACTACGACATAGTTTACCCCTAGCGAAACCTGGCCTAAGGAATATCGAGTAGCATCAGATTTGCCAAATTCATCCACTCGAACAAATTCAAAAAAGATACCTGATTTGGTGTTCAATAATAGCCCAGGATCAGCCACATCATCTTGAAAAGCGATAAATCCTTCTGAGGCAGGGTAAGTCTCTATACTCGGTATCGATTTTCCAACCAATCTTTCTAGCACTTCTCGATAGGGTTCAAAATTGACGCCGCCGTACACAAACATGTTGAAATTTGGAAACAACTTACTCACTGTGCTAGCACCAGATTTTTCTAGTAGCCTTTCATAATACATCTGCACCCAAGGTGGGATGCCACTGATTAGGCGCATATCCTGATCAATGGTTTCATCAACGATACGACTTAGTTTTTCTTCCCAATCGTCGATACAATTGGTATCATAGCTAGGCAACTGATTTCCTTTTAACCAAGTCGGCACCATATGATTTACGATGCCTGATAAACGTCCCGTGAGGATACCCGAAGTTTTGCTGAGCGATGGACTACCCGACAGAAAAATCATCTTCCCATCTACCCAATTTCCTTGACCACTTTGCGCATAGTAATTAAAGAGTGCATTTCTCGCTGTTCCAAAATGATTAGGAATGCTATCTTTAGTAAGCGGGATATATTTAGCTCCAGAAGTGGTGCCCGAGGTCTTCGCTAAATATTTTGGAATGCCAGGCCAAAGGATATTAGGGCTTCCATTTTTGACTTGATCAAAGTAGTTCCTCAAACCCTCGTAGTCTCTTACAGGAACTGTTCGTTTATATTCATCGTAGGTTTTTACCTTACCCAACCCGTGATCTTTTCCAAATTGAGTTTCTTTGGCTTTGGCAATATTTTTTTGAAGAATCAAGTCTTGGTCAGCGACTGCATTTTTCGCATTCCTCCTTATCACAGAGGCGACACGTTTCGCAAAAGGTTTGAGCAAAAAAGATTTAACAGCCATGGAGTAAAGATAGTATTTCTAGATGTACCCCCTTATTTAGTATGTATGTTTTTTGGGTGGCTTGACGGGCTATGCGTTTGTATCTACCACCTTCATAGCACCTTCGGCATATTCGTGCTTAGTCTGTGCTATCGCCCAGCCGTCATCACTCCTTGCCTCAGTGTACTATGACCGCACTAGATATCACTTCTATCCCTGCCACGAAAAAATAGTTCCATATGGGGAGTATTCACAGAACTGTACTTTTCACAGGATGTCAAACTGGCTGTGAAAGAAAGACTTGATTACAGCCATTGTTTACAGAAAGAACTGACTTCGCTTCATTACATATTAAATATTTTTATCATGTGATAATTACCACTTTATGGGTATTCGTTTTAGGATAGGTTTACCTATAAAGGACTTATTTTTGTCTCTACTAATTCGAGAGAACAGTTTGTATTACAAGTCATTAAAGATTATCTTTTTTATACACCTCTCGTATTTTATTTCCTGTCCGTAAACCCTTTTTACTTTTTTGAGCTGCCCTTTTTTGAATGCTCCGTATCTAAATCTTCTAGACAAAGACGAATTATGAATTACACACGCTTTACCTCTGTTTTTATTTTACTATTTTTCTTCTCCATTCACTTTATATCTTCTCTCCTTGGAGAAACTGCATCCATGACTTTACTCATACCTGATCCCCCAATGGCTACGAATATAGAAGTGTGTGAAGGAGAGTCGACTTTGATTACACCAATCGCTGGAGCAGGGGGTGGGGGCGCAGCTTCCACCGTCTATTCAGAAACATTTGATATAGATGGAGAAGGAGTTACGGGAGATTGTAGTTCAGGCACCTGTGCTACGAATGTGCCCCCGGCCAATGGCCAGTGGTTAATCACTGGAAATTTTTCAGGTCTGACGGCTAGCTCGGATTTTGCTATTACACAAGGTGGAGCCTTGGTGTTCCAAGATACAGATACAGAGATTTGCTTTACATCCACTATAATAGATATATCTGCTTGTGTTACATCAGACTTTTCTGTATATGTTTCTGAGATTGGCACTTTGGAATCCACAGATTATGTAGATGTAAACTTGATAGTTGATGGGGTTTCTAATCCGATAATAAATTTTAATGGTTTAGGAGACGCTATGCATTCCCTGATTGATGATTTTACGGCAGCTACAGTTACACAAACTGGAATCGTGGGTTCAACAATAGTTGTTGAAATATGTGTAATGAATAACGCGGGGACTGAACAAATTTTATTGGACAATATTATGGTGGGTTGTGAAGCTAGTATGGGAGGAGCTATTACATTTAAGTATTTCGATATGGACCCCGCAACAGGTGCAGCTCCAATATTTGGTCCTACGGCAGCTGCATTTGATCCTATGACCGCAGCAGGTACAACCAATGATATTTGGATTACTGCATGTGACGCTACAGGTGAAAGTACAGCTACAATGATTACGGTCACAGTCAATGAAATTCCTCCTGCACCTACAGCGGCTGGAGCAACTTTTTGTGATGGAGATATCCTTACAGATATAGTTCCTTCAGGTGAACCTAATGCCATTTTTTCGTACTACAGCGATGCTACTTTGATGAACTTGATTCAAACCGGGCCTGCATTTACACCAACAGGAAATATTGGCGCCGAAACGATATTCATCACCCAAACAAATAATAATTGTGAAAGCGAAGCAGTAGAAGTTGTGATTGAAGTTTTACCTACTCCTGCTGCTCCTACTGCTGAAGGTGAAACCTTCTGTCTTGGGGAACCTATTAGCCCCATTACAGCTACTGGAGATGCTGCTGCAAGTTTTACTTATTATAGTGATGCAGCCCTTACATCTATTTTGCAAATGGGAGCAAGTTATACTCCAATGGGAATTCCTGGCATTGAAACAGTATTCGTTACCCAAACTGTAAACGGATGCGAAAGTTTAGCTACAATGGTAACCATAACTATTGCAGGATTTGAAAATATAACGGCAGCGCCAACTTGTAATGCAGGGGTCTTGGATTATTGCCTAGATGTTTCTTTTGATTTCGCTGGACCTGGACCGAGCAATATGTTTGAAATAGTAGTAAATGGAATCGTATTCGGTCCCTTCCCTTACGGAGTAACTGGAATGGAAACCATTACGGTTTGTGACCCTATAAACTTTATCGGCGATGAACAAACTGAATTAGTCGTTGAAATAGCAGATATAGATAGAGGAAACGTTACCGCTGGCATTACGCAAACAGGAGGTGGTGTTTCAAATACAGAAGGCTGTGTGGAAATAGCTTCTGTTTTGCCAGCTCAATTAGAGGATGGTAACGGCGATGGTGTTGTTGATTTTTGCGATGAATTTGTCACCTTGACCAATGGCGGAACAGCCATCATTGACATCTCTGGGTATACCATTTCGGATGCTATCGCAGTTAGACATATATTTCCTACCATCACCGTCTTAAGCCCTGGACAAACAATAACTTTATTCAATAGTGATATGAATCAAATTGCTGCTTGTGCTGGATCAGGAATCTGGAACAACGGAGGAGACGATGTTATCTTAAATGATGCAAATGGTGTACTCGTGGATATGGAATCTTATACGGGAAGTACGATTGGAGTAGAAATCAATTTTGAAGTAATTGGCTGCGGTATGGGAATGACTAGCAATACAGGTGCTTCCGCTTGCTTACAGATCAACTCTGTTTTAGCCAACCAAGTGAATGATAATAATGGGGATGGCGTCGTTGATTTTTGTGATGAGTTTATAACCATTACTAATCCTGGAAATATGCCTTTAGATATTTCGGGCTACACTATCTCAGACGCGGTAGCCTTGAGGCATATATTTCCAACCGTCACTATCTTGAACCCAGGTCAGATATTAACTATTTTCAATAGCGACTTAAGCCAATTAGCTAATTGTGCAGGAGGTGGAATTTGGAATAATGGAGGAGATGATATTGTTATAGCAGATTCAACGGGACTCGCAGTGGATATGGAAACTTATGGTGGAACTGCAGCAGGAGTAGAATTGTTCTTCACCCTTGCAGACTGCCCAATCTTAGAAGTAGATCCTTCGCAAGTTTGTTCTGGACTAGTAGAATTTGATGAACCTAATTGTTGTCCAATTATCGAAGTGACTAACCTGATGGGGATGAGTATTTGTGCAGGTTCGTGTCCAGCTGAAGGAGAAGGTTTAATGGTGATGGGTGATTGCGGAAACATTGCCACTGAGAGTATGACTAGGTGGTTTTCAGATCCAGAGGGGTTGTTTCTTGTTTTTGAAGGTGACGTTTTTGATCCTATCTCAGAGGGCTTGGTTAATAATGATGTAGTAGGTCAAACTATTTTTTACGCACAAGTAAGCTGCGATTTTTGTTTGTCTGATTTAGTACCTGTCAAGCTTGAAATATTTGATTGCAATCCACCTAATGATGCCTGTGGAGGGTGTACCTATTTTGTACAACTTTATGACTCCGCATTTAATGGATGGGACGGTGCTGAATTTTTAGTATCTATTAACGAAGGTCCTTTTGAAATTTTTAAACCAACAGTCGAAGACAATGGTTGTTTGTTTTTTCCAATTGATATCGTAGATGGTGGAAGCATAGATTATATGTATCATGCAGGTGGCAATCCAGAAGAGCATTCTTTCAAAATAATCGATGCATTCGGCCAAGTGGTGGCTGCTGAAGGAATGCAATTTACAGATAGTAATATCGAACCTAGTGTAGAAAAAACGATTAAATCGGTTTGCCCCGCTTGTTGCAACGATGCAGAAGAGTTATTTAATTTTGTGTTCACAGCTGGCGAAGATGCAGTCGAAAAATCCTGGGAAATTAGAGATAATAATGGCGTAAGAATTGCTTTTGCCAATGCAGGGGAATATGCAGGATTATTCAACGGCCAAAGTGTAAGTATCGAATTATTGCTAGATCCTTGTGAAGAATACACCATCAATACTTTCGCTGCCAGAAACAATGGCTGGGAAGGGGGAACGTATCAGTTGCTGTCCAGCAATCCAGAGCGTGGTATATTGCTTGAGCCTGGTGTATACCAGGTGGCCATTGGTCCTGATGACTTTATGGATGTGTTATCTACTGACTTCACATTACCGTGCAGCATGGAGTGTCCAGTGGAAGAAACCATTTTGGCAGATGATCTCGGAAATTGTGTGTTGACTTCTTACACTGCTACATTGATTGATGCGCCAATTTGTTCTCCAAATAACTGCCACTTCAATCCTACACCCAGTTTGGAAGTATGTTACCCCACAGCTATTGGTGGGCTTATTGAAGGACCATTAGGAACAACTTCAGCTAGCTTGCCGGTAGGTAGCAATCCAGTTATCTATAAAGCAACTTATACTGATGGTCAGATTCGAAGATGTACCACTCAAGTACATGTGATATCTGAAGTCAACCCTGTATTGGCGTGTAATGATTTCGTGATTGTACCCTTGGTTTCCAATACAGAAGATTGTGAAACGATCATCACGGCAGACATGATTCTGGAAAACCCAGATCCCTGTAATGCGCAATATCTAATTGAGTTGACGGATGCCAATGGAAATAGCTTAGGGAATGTGATTGACTTCAGTGCTGCTGGCCAGACTTTTAATTTCTCCGTTTCGCAAATTGGAACTGGATTATCTGCTATGTGCGAAGGAGAGGTTTTGATAGAAGATAAGATAGCACCTACGCTAGAGTGTTTCGACTATGAAATAAATTGTAATCATCCAAACGCCTTAGATGAATTATATTCTCAAATCGAGACCTTCGAAGTAACTTCTGGTGAACTACCTGGAAATATCGCAGGAGGAACCGAAATGAATCCTTCAGAATTATTATTGCCTATTCCAGATGTGGGATGTGGACCAAATGGAGAAATTATCCAAGACATAAATGTGAGTATCAATTTGGTACACAACGATATTGAAGATTTGACCATTATTCTTCTTGCTCCAAATGGAACCTCCATCACATTGTTGGAACGTCGTACATGTAATAATCAAGGTAGTCAAAACCTTAACGTGACTTTTGATAGCGAATCTGATATACCTGTTTTTACAGCTTGTACACCTGGTATTCCGGGATTGGCAGGGACATTGGCACCTGCACAACCATTGAGTTTATTATATAATTTGCCTTATGAAGACTTACAAGGAGATTGGACAATCTTAATAAGAGACGATGATGATACTGTTTTTGAAGGAATTGGAGTAGGCGAGGTACTTAGTGCGAGTATGAAATTGACTACTGGTTTTCCATTTCCTTATGCAGCAGACGATTGCAATCTCGAATCTGTCAGCTTATTGTCTGAACAAATTGTGGAAACAAATTGTGACCAAGGGGATTGGTTAGGAGCAAATATTGTAAGAATTTGGCAAGCAAAAGATATTTTTGGAAACATTACGGAATGTACCCAAACAGTAGGTCTTAGGGCCCCTAGGTTAAGTGATTTTGACTTACCGGAAGATGTTGAATTGGAATGTGGCGATGTTCCAAGTGACCCAGCGCTATTAAATGCAGAGATTTCTGGCGAGACAGTCTTTGGATGTTTTATAGTAGAAGATAGCCAATCAGATTTATGTGATGTGGTGATTTCTTTCACGGACAAAATAGCGCCGACTTGTGGAAATTCTTACATGATTACAAGGAGCTGGGAAGTATTTAACTTATGTTCTAATACGGTTTTAAATCATGATCAAAGTATAGTAGTGGCAGATAACTTTGGTCCTGCCATCACACAAGGAAACATTATAGTAGGAACAAACGAAGATTCCTGCAGCGCTTCCGTAGATTTGACGGAATTGTCTATCACAGACGCTTGTTCTGAAGTTACAAATGTGACAGCTACTTATTTAATAGGTTCGAGCTTAAATATTGTAAATCTAAGCAATGGAGAAACTATTGAAGATCTACCTTTTGGTCCTAACCCGATTACTATATTTGCGATGGATGCATGTGGAAATACAAGCACCGAGGATATAATTATTTCTGTGTTTGATGATACAAATCCAACTGCTATCTGCAACGATGGCCTTAACATTACCTTATCTGATTCTGGCTCAGGATTTTTAACTGCTGAGGAATTTGATGAGGGCAGTATTGATAATTGTAGCGATGTTTCCCTACTTATCAGGAGTCTAGGTTGTATAGGAACATCTTTTGCGCCATCTGCAGAATTCGGATGTTGCGATGTAGGAACTGTTAGCGTAGAATTGTTAGTTACGGATGCTGCAGGAAATACAAATATTTGTTGGGCAAATGTTTTAGTAGAAGACGCTAGTGCGCCTACTATTAATTGCCAAGAGAATATAACTATTAACTGCGATGATGATATTCATGAGCCCAATTTGTTCGAAGCTCCTGAGGTATCTGACAATTGTAATAAAAGCATTTCAGAAGGAGAAATAACAGAAATAGCCTTACCTAATTGTGGACAATTACTTTCAAAAACGTATACAGTTAGTGATAGTTCGGATAAGACGGAGGATGCATCTTGTACTCAAACAGTAACAGTAGAGCACTTATCAGACTTTATCGTTCAATTCCCAGCGGATCAAGATTTTAGTAACTGTGAATTAGGAGATATTGCTGGTCCAATCATTACGGAAGATGACTGCGAAATGATTTCTATCTCTTTTGAAGATAGAGTATTAGTACAGACGGATGACGCTTGTTATTTAATTGAAAGAACATACACGATTATCAATAATTGTGTAGTTGATAACCCAGGTGCAGGTGGTTTTACTGACTTAGGCACTCCATTACCAATACCTAACACGTTTAGAGATGATGATGGCTTCTTCCAGTTTACTCAGATTATTAGAGTGAATGATGAAATAGCACCAACACTAGCATTTACTGCTCCAGACCCATGCGATTTCACAGACGCTTGTGAAGGGGCGCTTGAATTGACTGCAACAGGAGAAGACGATTGTGCCGATTTAGCAGATTTGACTTTCTCTTGGAAGATTGATGCGGAATCAACAGGCGTGTTTGAATTTGAAGGTTCAGGGGCTGATGCATCAGGAGTTTACCCATATGGCGATCACATCATCAAGTGGACGGTAACTGACGGATGTGGAAACATGACATCTGAGGAATTCGAATTTTCTATTCAAGATTGCAAAAATCCGACTCCATTATGTGATGGAGTGGCGACAGTAGTAATGAATGATGGGGGTTGTGTCGCTATCGAGGCTGCGCATCTTCTTTTGAAAGCAGAAGATAACTGTACGATAAGAACAGATGAGGAATGGATGGAAAATGCACGAATAAGATTTGCGGATGGCAATGAGCCTCTAAGCACTTTTGTTGAAGTATGCTGTGCGGATTTATTCCTAGGCAATGTACCAATAGAAGTATGGGTAGAAGATGAAGCGGGCAATGCTGATTTTTGTATAGTAAATGTTCTTATTCAAGATAATATGGGGATCTGCGAAAATATTGGATTTAGTGCTGCTACTTTGATAGGTTCGATTGACACAGAGTCTGGAGTAGGCATTTCAAAAGTCGATTTGACGATCGATGGAGAAGAATTGGGAAGCACGAACGAAGATGGAGATTTTGGTTTAATTCTAGAGATAGGCAATTCTTATCAAGTAGCACCACGCAAACTAGACCGCCCAGAACTAGGAATTAGTACATTTGATTTAGTGCTAATGGCACAACACATCTTACAAATCAATATATTGGATAGCCCTTATAAGATGATTGCTGCAGACGTTAATTTAGATGGGAAGATAGACATATTTGATCTTGTAGAAGAGCGACAATTAATCTTGTTCCAAATAGATGAATTTTCTGTAGCGGATTCCTGGGTTTTTGTACCCTCAGAATATGAATTTCAAAATCCAGAAAATCCATTGAATGAAAATTTCCCATTATTTATGGAAGTTGATTTGAACTCAGATGTAACTACTGCCAACTTTACCGCTATCAAGATGGGAGATTTAGATGGCACTGCAAGTAACTTGATGGATGGTTTGATAGAAGCAAGATCTTTTCCATCGACATTATCCTTAGTAGTTGAAGATGAAATAGTGCAAGCTGATACGGAGTATAGCATAGCTTTCAAAGCTTCAGACTTCTACAATATTAGTGGCTATCAATTTACATTAGGCTTTGATACAGATAAAATAGAGATTTTGGATTTCGAAGGTGGAGCTTTGCCAGTCAGTAAAGGAAATTTCGGAACAACCTTGTTGGAGGCTGGAAGACTAACTTCTTCTTTCAATATGATGGGCAATCCAAGCACGGTATCAGACGATGAGATTCTATTTTCTATTAAGATAGCCCCCAAAGAAACGCTAAGACTAAGTGAGTCTATATCTATAGTAGAAGAGTACACCTTAGCTGAATCTTATAAAGAGAATAATAATATCCTTGGTTTAGATCTGTTATTTAGGGATGGTAAACTGGAAACAAAACGCCACTTCGCTTTGTATCAAAATACACCAAATCCATTCAAAGACCAGACCTTGATATCATTTGAATTGCCTAACAATACTTTCGCAACTTTGACCATTTTTGATGTCACGGGAAAAGTATTGTATCAGATCAAAGGAGATTTTGAAGCAGGTTTTAATTCAGTTGAAATAGGGGCTAATGAATTGAATGTGAGTGGCCTTGTATATTATACTTTAGAAACAAATAAACACAAAGCAGAGCGAAAAATGTTAATTCTTAGATATTGAAGCTTTTAACCCAACCAGAATGCCTTTTTCATAGTCCTTGTATGTAGAAGACATTCATATTATGTTAAAAACAAACGAAATTGTATGATAATGGCATAATTATATGTTAAGGTACAATAGGAAAGAATGATTTATTGGACTTTTTGTCTATTTTTCGTAATATTTGAATAGAGAATCAAAAATTGAAGAACCACACCAAAAACGTAACGATTTTAACCTTTTATGTCATATTTTTTATGACGACTAGTTTGTCAAGCCAAATATCTGGTCTTTCAAACTTCATTTATGCACCAGAATATGGGACTTTTGATAACATTGATGAAAAAGGGGATGTGAGTATTCAGGTAGCTACTGGGGCATTGAATAATATAAATTTCCCTAGTCTTAGAGCTTCCTATGGAGTGTATAAGAATTTCATTATTGGTGCAAATTTTTTCTCTTTTGGCAGTAGAGATCCAGTTTTAAATGGCCAACGTACAGAGGCTTTTATTTTTTCTGGAGATGTTGGTATTTTTAAAAAAATAGATTTTGGAGGCGAAAGAAAGGTAAAACTTCATTCTACACTTTCTTATGGGCAAGGTAAAGTAAATAGAACTTTTACAAACTTTGCAGGGAATGTGCGCCTAGGAATACAAAGGTATTCATTGATAGGTGGAGGTATGATGCATTTAAATAAAAAGATTTCTATTGGTTTAGGATTGACAGGAAAGTTGTTTAACTATTCGAATAGAGGAGCAGTAGGAGAGGTGTCGGGAGAGGAATTAGACGATTTTGGTAGAATTATCGAGTTATCTCCATCCTTTTTGATAGACTTAAATACCAGGTTAGAGTTTGGAGACGAAATTGGCAAATTGTTTTTCAATTGGGATTTTGCACTCAGGAACTTTCAAGATGATTCCATTTCGGGTTTTCTTGCTCAAGACGTTATACACATTGGATTCAATGTTATTATAAATGAAGCGATTAACAAAATAAAAATAAAGAGAAATGAAAAATTTAAGTAACCAATTTGCAGTTCTTATCATGTTTCTTATCTGTACTTCTTGTATAGATAATGACAAAGAACTTACTCATTCTTACTATCAAGATTATGAGTTGATGGAAAATACACTAAATATTCCTAACGCAACTCCGATGGATTATAATTTAGTTTTTCCAGAGTACTATGGAAGAACAGCCAATTTTGATAGGAACATGGCTACCTTAGGAAGAGTAATGTTTTATGACACTAACTTATCTGCAGATAGAACGGTTTCATGTGCTTCTTGTCACAAGCAAGATTTAGCTTTCTCAGATGATAAAAAAGTAAGTGATGGTATCAATGAACAAGTCACGGATAGAAATTCTTTAGCGCTTGGAGCGGTTTTTAATTTCCAAGAATACTATGGTACTACTAGCCTTTCTGCCGTTCCGTTCTTTTGGGATAACTCTATTAGAACCGTTCAAGAACAGATCGTTTTTACATTCGCTTCTGATAAAGAAATGGATATGACTATCGATCAAGTGGTTGATGTTATGAATTCTAATGACTATTATACACCATTAATTAAAGCATTAAATGCAGATAAAGCTGATAATATTTTAGCTGTTGAAGCCTTGGCAGTATTTGTTAACTCTATCGGAAGTTATGGATCAAAGTTTGATTACGCACTTTCTGAAGCCGCTGGTGGTCGAATAGGATTCAATCAAGAAAGAGAAATTGCTACTAGAACATTTGATATGTTCACAGATGTTGAGAACAGAGGGAAAGACATATATATGAATAATTGTGCATCTTGCCACGGTGAATTGATGGGAGCGCCTAATTTACTCCAAGCCAATAACGGTTTAGTAGTCAGTGATGGTGACTTCGGAGTAGAAAACTCTCAAGGAGAATTCAAAGTACCATCTCTTAGAAATCTAACGCTTACGTTCCCGTACATGCATGATGGTAGTTTTGAAACCATTGAAGATGTTATAGATCACTATAGCGAAGGCATTCAAATGAATCCAGCACTGCACCCTAATTTGATAGATGCATCTGGAAATCCTTTGGCAATGAATTTCACAGATACTGAAAAAGAAGAACTTTTAGCATTCTTAAAAACTTTTGATGATGAAGAGTTCTTAACTAACCCAATTTACTCTGATCCTTTTATTAGATAATCGAAATTAATATATAGAAATAAAAAAGCGCAACTCATCACTGAGTTGCGCTTTTTTAATTTTAGGAAGTTAGGAGAAAGCATAGTACTAGTTTTATCTTTTCTTGTCTTCTGAAATCGTTCGTCGAGGTTTTTAATCTTTCGTTAGGACACATCTTTGAGGTTCTAGAACTAGGAGCAATTTTAACCTTTGTCTTTTGTTAATAAGTCAAACCCTTACATAGCTAGAAAGTCCGCAAATAAAGGCATATAAAAACCATTTTTTGATTCTTTACTACCAAATGAAAGTACCCGTCAGTGAGCACAGTCACCCAGAGAGAAATCACCGTCAGCGGTTTTAATGAATGACAGCATAGAAAACGGTGTTCAAATTCACTTCATTGCTAAACCACTGCGCACGCCTAAACAGACAAGCACTTTCCAAGTGAAATTAGGAAAGCAAGTGATTTCCAGCTTGAGAAACTAAATAATGCTTGCTCATAGTGTACTCACTAAAGCTAAGCCTAAAAGAGTGACCTTGCGAACTGCCTAGACTTTTGCTACTTTGCGGCAATGGCAAAGTAGGGCGAACTTAAGAACTGAAAGAAAATGTTACAGCGGCAGGGGTGCTGTAGCAAGCTTGAAATCAAGTCCGCAATGTATTTGTGTCCTAACGCAAGGTTTTCAACCTCGATACCGTACACGTATCAAGCTTTGCCTAGCTGTTTCGCAGCCACAGATGCTATACACGTATCCAAGTCCACGCCATGCAGGTTTTAGTTGGCGTGTCAGAAGATATTTCGTAGGCCAAATCCTATTGTAAAATATAAAACCGAAAAATTGTAAATGTAAAATGTAAAAGTGAAAAAGCCTTTGGGTATTAGTACTTATCTGTTAGCGGCATTAAACCTCCCTAACTCTCAATACCTAACTCCTTTTTTTAATTCTCTCTCATGTCTTCTACATAAATATCTGGAAATGCATTTGTGTCAAAATTAAACTTTCCAGCAGGGATACTAATGTTAGAACTAAGTTTATTATTGAGGAATGTATATCTAGAACCATCCTTTGAAAAAGCTTTTACGCTGACCATGTCTATATTCTTAGTATCAACAGTCATTCTCAATTTTGAAAACTCACTATCACTATCAATAGGTTTACACTCAATCAATGCGACAACCTTTCCGTTTTGCTTTATCTCATTACTAATCGCGAATATAAAGGCATCACTTTCATAAATCTTCAATAAATTTTGAGGACTCATAAAACTATCATCCTCTTCTAGAG
>CAYZUW010000002.1:0-34529 GCA_964481325.1 uncultured Saprospiraceae bacterium | reverse complement strand
GATAGCTACTAATCTCATTATTAATTTTGTACTCTTATTTATTAGCAAATATAATGCAAATCTAGCTTAATTGCTCAATAAAATGGAGCAAAAGCCCCTGTTTTTGGTGCTATTATCAACTTATTAACGATTTTTAGGCTGTAATGGATGTGGAAACGACTATTTTGTTGGCTTGTGCAATGTATGTTTTAAAGGGGGGGCGTCATTCTCTCACATTATATTTGAATTTTTGAATCTGACTCTAGTATTAAGAGGGCGTAACGTAGGGATCTTCTTTCTTGATGCTCATCAGATAGAATAATCCCAATGTAGATACTGCAGCTATAACCCAAAAGCTCAATGTGAAGTTGTCTACATTATTTTGATAGACCTCTGCGCTGATCAAGGCTCCCAATCCAATGCCAGCTTCCAGCGCAATATAAACTGTAGCGAGGACACGTCCTAGATATTTTGGGTCGGCTCTATCAATAACCCAAGCGAACATGGCTGGACTAGAAATCCCAAAGGAGAAGCCAAGCAAACCTGAAGCTAAGAAGAGCCAAGTTGGACTATTGGCGTAGCCAAAAAATACCAAAGAACAAATCACACAAAACAGAGCGACCTTGAGTACAGGGAGCCGACCATAAATATCTGAAACACGCCCTGCTACCAATCTTGAAGCAATCGAAGAAGCTGTTATAATACCTAGATAAAGACCTTTATTTTCAATACCCAAGTGTACGCATTGATTAGGAACGATGGTCAGTATGGCGCCAAATCCAAAGTACAAGCTGAAAGTGATGATAGCTGGTCTTAAGCCCGCTGAATGAAATAATTCTTCTTTCTTTAGGAACAACAATTTGGCATTAAATCTTTTTTTATCTCGCAGCGTTTCTTTCAATCCTAAGAGCAAGACCACTGAGATGACCGCTAAAAAAGAAGATGTGAAAAACATAGTATCTATTGAAAAATTATTTACCAAGTAACTACCAAATGGAGGAGCCCCCGAAGTTCCTACATTCAACGAAACTCCCAGAATACCCATAGCTTCTCCTCGTCTATGGGAGGGTACAATGTCTGCAACATACGCCGTCGAAGCAGTAGGTTTGAAGCCCGTAGAAAACCCATGGATAAGTCTTAAAAAAAGAAAACCTGCCACACTAGAAATAAAAGGGTAGGACAAGCTACAAAATATGCAAACGACAGTTCCAATAATCATCACGGGTATTCTGCCGATAGTATCCGTAAGCTTTCCGCTGAATGGCCTGCTCAAACCCGCTGTTAAGGTAAAGAGCCCAATGATTAGTCCGATATATTCCTCACCTCCCAAATTCTTCAAATGGTCTGGCAGCTCTGCTAGCATCATGCTAAAGGAGGCTCCAAAAAGGACATGGCTTAGGCACAACACTAAAAATGCATAGGTGTATAATGGAACTTGATTTGTTTCTTGATTCAATGCCATTGACGTAGCAAAGATGAGATAAATTTAACTGGAAAATGTAGTTTAAAGGAGGTTAAAATATTATTTGAAATTCCATATTTTACGATTAAATTTGCCCATAATCAATACCAAAAAAATGTCTAAAGTACTGATAATTGGAGCTGGCGGAGTAGCACGAGTGACCGCCTTTAAGATGGCTGCGCAAAAGCGAATCTTTAAAGAAATTATGATAGCCAGTCGAACAAAATCGAAATGTGTAGCTATAGCAAAAGACATCGCTAAGAAATACAAACGCGATGATATCCAATGCAAGAAAATAGACGCTGAAAATATTCCTGCGCTGGTTCGTTTGATAAAATCATTCAAGCCAGACGTAGTAGTTCATCTGGCTTTGCCCTATCAAGATTTGACGATTATGGAAGCCTGTCTCCAAACCAAGACGCCTTATTTGGATACTGCCAATTACGAACCAAAGGAAGAAGCGAAATTTGAATACAGTTGGCAGTGGGCCTATCACGATAGATTTAAAGAAGCGGGTATCATGGCAGTTTTGGGTTGTGGCTTTGACCCTGGGGTGACGGGTGTTTTTACCAAGCACGCCGCCAAGCACCACTTCGATGAGATGCACTATTTGGACATTGTGGATTGCAATGGGGGAGACCACGGTAAAGCATTTGCTACTAACTTCAATCCTGAGATCAATATCAGAGAGATCACTCAAAATGGTCGCTACTATAAAAATGGAAAATGGATAGAGACGGCTCCTTTTGCCATCAAGAAAAAATTGACCTATCCGAATATTGGAAAACGAGATTCGTATCTTTTATACCATGAAGAATTGGAGTCTCTAGTCAAGCACTTTCCAACCATCAAACAAGCTCGTTTTTGGATGACTTTTGGTCAGGAATACCTTACCCATTTAAGAGTGATAGAGAACATCGGAATGGCACGCATTGATCCTATCAAGTATAAGGGCATAGACATCGTACCACTACAGTTTCTAAAGGAAGTCTTACCTAATCCTGGCGATTTAGGAGAAAATTACTCGGGAGAGACTTCTATCGGATGTCGTATTAAGGGGGTAAAGAATGGAAAAAAGAAAACTTATTACATTTGGAACAACTGTTCTCATCAGGTTGCGTATGATGAAACGGGTGCTCAGGGCGTTTCGTATACTACTGGAGTACCAGCTATGATTGGCACCAAGATGATCTTGCAAAAGAAGTGGAAAGACAAAGGAGTATTCAATGTAGAAGAATTCAACCCAGATCCTTTTTTGAAAGAACTCAGTAAGCATGGCCTCCCTTGGCATGAAAAAGAAAATGTGAAATTAGAAGTATAATGTTCGATAAACTCGATTTTTCTAGCGTTCCTCCGCTTTGTTTTATTCAAGACGAAGATGCTTTGCTGAAGAATCTTGAATTGATCAAAGAGCTGAGAAAAAATGCGGACATCAAAGTTATACTTGCACTAAAGGCCTTCGCCAATTGGCACTACTTTCCACTAATCAAAAAATACTTAGATGGTGCAACAGCGAGCTCGGCCTTCGAAGCACAATTGATTTTTGAAGAGATGAAGTGCCGAGCGCATTCCTATTCCCCTGTATACTCAGAAGAAAGTATCGATAAGGTAATTTACTATAGTGATTACCTTACCTTCAATTCTCTATCTCAATACGAAAAATATAAAGATCGAATCAATGACAAGGTTTCGTTTGGTCTACGCATCAATCCTGAGTTCTCGCCAGTTGACACGAACCTTTATAATCCAGCTTCACCTGGTAGCCGCTTGGGTATCACCTCTGAGCATTTAAAGAAAATTCCAGAAAGAATAGAAGGCTTGCACTTTCATGTGCTCTGTGAGTCGAGCGCCCTCGATTTAGTATCTGTAATGAAAGCCGTTGAAGAGCACTTTCACGATTTGCTTTTTGATATCAAATGGCTCAACATCGGTGGTGGTCATCTGATAACGGCGGACAAATATGACTTGACGAAACTCATATTTCAGTGCAAAAAAATTAAAGCAAAATATGGAACGCAAGTCATTATGGAGCCAGGTTCTGCTGTCTTGTGGAATACGGGTGTACTGGTCACTAGGGTAGAGGATATCGTATCTGCCAACGGCATACAAACCCTTATTTTGAATGCCTCCTTCACTGCCCACATGCCAGACACCTTGGAAATGCCCTACCGTCCTGACATCCTGGGTGCAAATAAAGAAGGTACAGGTAAGTTCCAATATCGTATAGGTGGCGTCACTTGTTTAGCTGGAGATTTTTTAGAAGCTTACGGTTTTGAGGAGGAGGTAGAGGTTGGAGATCGTATCGTCTTCAAAGACATGATGCACTATACTACTGTTAAAACTACCATGTTCAATGGAATCAGCCACCCTGAACTCGGAGCCTGGTCCGAAAAAAAAGGATACCGCACTCTGCGCAAATTTTCATACTATGATTACAGAAAACGCATGGGCTAGGCTCGGCAGAGCATAGCAATTATGAAATATGAGTTATGAATGATGAATTGTAATTCATCATTTATCATTCATAATTGATTTCGGGACCATCCTAGTCTTCCGCGAAAAGCTTCAGACTAGGACCGCCCTATCCATCACGCCGCTTCGCTTTGGTCGTGAAGAAAAATCGCGACTACTCTTATACCATTTAAGCTTTAGAATACCGCATATTTTTCGGTATAATTTTACGATCTCTACGTTAAAAATACTCCCTGACAGTGGTCGGGACAGGCAGTGATAGCTGAGGCTATTGGGCAATCCCACCCGCTAGCGGTTCTCTACGTTGACAAGACCCACCGGGTCTTGACTACTACGCACCACTTCGTTCATGCCTTGACCTCAAAAAATTCTACTCGAAAAGTTTTGCGGCATCTTAAAACTTAAATGGTATTTCAGTCGTATGATTCCTATCGCTTGTTCAAAAAAAAGGATTGAACCTTCGTAGATCCAATCCTTTTCCATTCTGATTTATACTAAATGTTATTAATCCATGACGGTAACATTTCCCTTTATAATTTCTACATCGCCTGTTCGAAACTCTACTTCGATGAAGTAGACAAATACACCAGGGTTGTAAGGTTCATCTCTAAACTCTCCTTTCCATCCCACAGATGGGTCATTAGGTTGAATGTTTTCTCTAAGGAAAACTTGATTGCCCCATCTATCGAAAATGGCAAAAGTACGGATGTTCGTAAGTGCTCGATCTCGTGCAAACAAAAAGAACTCATCGTTGATACCATCCAAATTGTAAGGGGAAAATGCATCTGGTACATAAACATCTAAATTTCGATCTACCCTCAATTGAATTTCATCACTTGCAGAACATCCACTTCCTAGGACAATTTCCAATTCGTAATTGATGTCCCCGCTTGTTGTGAGCACAGTTGGATTCAAACAATCGTCGCAGGAGAGACCAGTACTAGGTATCCATTGGATAGATTGTATATCATTTACGTCTATATTACTCAGATTAGCATTTAAGGTAGCGGTATCTCCCAAGAGTAATTCTATTTCTACTGGAAGATCTACACCAATAGCAGGAGCTGAATCAATAGTCACATTCTGTACAAAAGGACATTCATTCGAATCCAATATCGCAATTTGATAGTCTCCTGCATCTAAATCTTCAAATTGAGTTTCATCAGAAAAAGTAGCTCCTCCATCTATAGAATACATGAAGGGGGCTTCTCCGCCTAATACTTCAATAATGTTTATACTTCCAAGATCATCTTCACATTGAGGATTTAATTCATCTACCAATAAATCAAAAGGAATATTATTGTTCCGAGTTATAACTACTTCATCGGTACTGCTACATGCATTCTCCTCATTGGTAACTGTTAAGGTATAAATACCTGCCGAATTAACAGTAGGGGTAAGTGTATTCTCTCCTTCTGTAATATTGCCAGTTCCTACATTCCATATGATGTTGTTGTTCGGATTGCCATCACTTGTTCCTTGTATCTGAAACTCGGGAATATTGCATTGCAACTGGAAATCTGCACCAGCATCTATCACTGGTTGGACTATATCCTGAATGACTGTTACAAAATCCATGTTCTCGCAACCGTTGTCAAGATTTGTAATAAGTACAGAATAGTCTCCTGGGGTAGTGACTAACAATTCGTTTGTATTTGCATTTGGGATAGGGCTACCATTCAAGGCCCAAACGATATCTATATTCCCTCCATTGTCAGGGAAAGTTAAAGTAGTCTCTAGCACCTCACAATTTAGTTCTTGAGGCTCATTTAAACTCGCTAGCGGGACAGAATCATCTTGTGTAATATTCACTTCAGATAGATTGCTACATCCATTATTTAAGTCAATTACCATTAATTGATAAGTTCCTTGTACATTCACAATAGGAGTGAGGGTGTTCTCTCCACTTACTATATTTCCACCAAGAGTTTGCCAGACAAAGCTTACCTCATTCTGATTCAATCCTGCAATTGTACCCGTTAACATTACCGTTGGATTGTCACAGGAAATTTCTCCAGCATTGCTAGCTGAAACATCGACTACTGGTTCGGTAGTGTTCGCATCAACAAATACACTTATGATTGTATCACATCCATTCAGTGGATTTACAATAAGCACACTGTACGGTCCAGATAAATCAACATCTATTTCAAAATCTGCAGTACTGTTATTTACTACATTACCATTCTCATCCATCCAAGTATATTCAAGATTCTCGTTGTTCATATCTTGTGCAGAAAGAGAAATAGTAGGTACATCACAAGTAATTGTCTCTGGCGTTGCCACTACTACCTCTGGTGTTTGCTTTAGGTCATCAACTAAAAGTGTTGCAGTTTCAGAACAACCATTACTAGTATTTAATATTTCTAAAATATAAGTACCAGCTATATCAAAAGAGGTCTCCAGTGTAGAAGCAATTTCCATATTATTAGCGTCTGTCCAAGTATAAATGAATTCCGTACCCTCGCTTGAGCCTAATCCGCTAGCCAGCGCGATGGGGTTTTCACAGGTAAGATTTAAGGCGTCACCAACTATAACAGTTGGAGGAATGATATCTTGCTGTACCATAATATCGAAAGTAGTGACACATCCATTTTCTGTATCTGTTGCAGTCAACTGATAATTCCCTTCCTCGTCTATTTCAGGGTTCAATGTACTTGCACCATTCAAGATATTTCCATCTGTTGTTTGCCATTCATATTCATAAGTACTGCCTCCCATATTAATAGCCTGAATAGTAGTCGAGAGGGTGTTGCAATTGAGCATACTTGGTGAATCTATATTCACTTCAGGCAATACTGTATTTTCAGTGACGACCACAGATTGTGATACTTCGCAGCCATTATCAGAATCTATAATGTTTAAGGTGTACATTCCAGGCATGTCTACTACCGGATTTAATCCATTCTCACCAGATACAAAGTTTCCATTTTCATTTTCCCAGAGGATTGAAATATTGCTCCCTTGGGAAGAAAGGCCAGCATCTAAAGTGATTTGAGTTTGGATACAATTTAACTCTTCTGGCACTGCAATATCTACAGTGGGGGTATTGTCATCGAGATTAACTTCCACAACAGCCGATGCAGTACATTGATTTTCCGTAGAGGTCACAACAACTTCATAGTTTCCTGCTTGATCAATGCTTGGTGTCGCTGTATTTTCTCCACTTAGAATATTTCCGGTCAATGCCGTCCACTCGATATTTAAATTGCTTATATCAGAGAGAATAGAAAGTTCAACCTCATTTACAGTACAACTCAGATTATCCGCCACATCAACAATTACCATAGGGGAGAGTGTGTCTGCACCAATAGTAATCGTATTCGTACTTTCACAGTTGTTGTTAGTATTTGAAATGGTCAAGATATATTCCCCTGGTTCGAAAATTTCTGGGTTGGGTCCGTCTGCACCAAATATATTTGCTCCTGTCGTACTAGTCCAACTATAATTGATTCCAGGTCCACTAGTGGAAGCACCCGCATCTAATACAATACTCGTAGTGCCACATGTGAAGTCATTTGTATTGGCAAACTCTATGACGGGCAGATCCAAATTAGGTTCTATTGTAACTTGACTTTCATTCGAACACCCATTTTCATTATTAATTACCGTTAGTGTATAGGTTCCTGCTGCATTAACCTCCGGATTGAAAGTGTCCCCCCCGTTAATGATATTTCCATTATCAGAAGTCCAACTAATATCTATGTTTGTTTCATTAGAGTTTAATGAACCTCCTAGTAATATAGAAATTACACCACAGTCAAGGGTAGCATTTTGCCCTGCACTCACTTCAGGCGTTTGAATATTTTGCGTAACCTCAAATGGAATTTCATTAGTACACCCATTATCTGGATTAGTTAGTACTACAGCGTAGCTTCCTGGCATATCTACTTCTATGCTACTCATATCTGTGGGAGAAGTGATATTCCCTCCATTCACTGTGCTCCAATCGTACTGTAATGTATTGACCGAGTTAGCGGCTATATTTTCGATACCTAATGTCGTAACATTACAGTTCAATTCTTCTAAAGGGCTTAGCTCTAAAGCTGGAACTTCAACATCTCGATCAATAGTTACACTTGCAATAGAGGTGCATTGATTCATGTCATTGGTAACTGTTATAAAGTACGTGCCTTGTTCTGTGATAGTCGTTTGAAGGTTTGTTTCCGCGTCGATAGGCGTTCCTCCTGCATTGCCCCAAGCAAATGAAAAGCCAGCACCATTATCCGAACCAGCCGCATCTAGCGTGATGGACTCTACATTACAATCCAGTGTAAGAGATTCCACAGCTACTATATCAGCAGTTGGAGTGTTGTTATCTTGTTCTACTATTACTTCTGCTGAAGCTTCACAACCATTATCTAAATTAGTTATAGTCAATACATACGTCCCTTGAGAATTTAAATCAAGAGACGAGTTGTTGATATCCCCAACTATACTCCCATTTGGAGTTGTCCAAGTATACATCACATTTGGCTCATTTGAGCTACCATTTATTGTCAATTGATCCACTCCACAAACTAGAGTCTGGGTGGGGTCTACAAATATGCTTGGCATTTCTTGTCTATCCACTACTTCCACCAAAGTTGTACTCGTGCAACCGTTATCACCCGTCAATACAACAGTATAAGAACCATCTGCATCTACAATTGGATTTGGATTGTTAGAGCTAAAATCATTGGGACCTGTCCATGCATAGCTAACTATATTCTCGTTTGAACTAACAGATAAGGACACATCACCAAGGCATAACAAATCGACGCTAGGATTGTCTATGACTTCTGGTCCATCCATATCTTCATTAATCATAAAATCAACTGTACGTGGACATCCATTTGGACCAGTAATGATTAAAGAATACAATCCCGTTTCATCTGCCATGATTTCTGTTTCAGTTGATAAAGCATTGCCGTTTGGATCTAGCCAAGTCAATGTGCTTCCAGGGGTGACCCCTTCTGCATTTAAAGTCAATTCTGTGAGCGCACAACTTAGTGCGTTTCCATCGGCTGCAGCTATTTCGCCATCAGGCATATCGATACTTGCTGCCACATCAAAGGTGACGCTATTCGTACATCCATTTTCTGCAGTAATCACTGCGGTATACATGCCTCCTTCTGTTATATCACTTGGATTCTGCTCCGTAGAAGTATATCCTCCCACACCAGTCCATGCATAATCAATAATATTTGCAGAAGAACTGACACCGATAGAAACGACACTTTCCGAACAAGTAAGCTCTGCAGAAGTAAAATTGATATCAGGACTAAGTGTATCAATAGCTACTTGAACCATATCCATACTTGTACAACCGTTCGGACCAGTGACAATGACAGTATATGTGCCAGCTTCATTCACAAGAGGTTCTAAATCAAAAGAAGAAAAACCATTGGGACCTGTCCATGTATAGTCGTTGCTGGGATCAGATGTATTGATGAGTGAAATTTCTGATACATTACAGGTCAATATATCAGTTGGGTTTACAGAAACATCCAAAGCTGGAGCTGTATCATCAATAAGAACTTCTATAGAAAATGAATTGGTGCACCCATTTTCACCAGTGACAATAAGGTCGTAGTTCCCTGGCCCCTCCACAGTTGGCTCAGCATCTATAAAAGTCTGCCCATTTGGTCCTGACCATATATAGGTGAAACTAGTATCTGTAGGAGCACCCAATAAGGTGGTTGTCATATTATCGCAGCCTAATACTTCTGGTGCAGTTAAACTTAGGGTAGGCCTTAGCGTATCAGCGCTGATGAATAATGCATTCATAATACTACATCCATTAGGTGCAGTAACGGTAAACACGTATGTACCTGTATCTGTCACCATTCCAGGATTGGCCTGATCAGAATTAAAACCATTAGGTCCCGTCCATTCGAAAGTCGTGCCAGGAGTTGTTGAGAATCCTAGCAATTCATACGCTGGATTGTTGCAATCAATAGTTCCATCTTCAACAATATCTATATCTGGTACATCCGCCGTTTGCATAACTTCAATTGTACTTTCTGAAGTACAACCGTTTTCAGAACTGGCTACCAACGTGTAGATTCCTCCTTGCGTTATTTCCGGATTGTTCTCATTTGAGGAAAATCCACCTGGTCCAGTCCATGACAGCAAGCCTAAGCTATCTTGTGTAGAAACACTAAGTGTACTTGACGTTTCGGTACAGTCCAATTCATTTGTTGAACTTATTGAGAAGTCAGGTGGGATTGTATCCGTTTCAATAGTAAGTTCCAAAGAATCAACACATCCATTGGGTGCTGTAACTGTAAGACTGTAAACTCCTCCATTTATTATTTCGGGTGTAGCTTCAGAGCTATTGAATCCATCAGGTCCTGTCCATTCAAAAACAGAATCATCAAGATCAGATTCACCAGTGATAGAAATAGTATCATTTGTACAAGAAATGGTATCGGTAGCTACCGCGGATATGACAGGCAATACTGACTCGTCTTCTACTTCAATGGTAGCAGTTTGCGAGCAAGCACTTTCTGTATTGATGATCACCAAGGTATAGATCCCTGGTTCATCAATATCTAAATCTAATTCCATGCCTAGTGGATTAAAATTGTCAGGATCAACTTCTGCACCTGCTACCCAAGTTACAAATACATTTTCTTCTTGGTCTGTAGATCCTTGTAAGGTTATTTCAGGATTGTTGCAATCTAGTACTCCTGAGAGTGTAATGTCCGCTGTTGGAACTTCTGGTACCGTGTTGAATATGATAGTCGCTACGTCTGGGCAAGCCCCGTTGTCGGAAACGGTTACAAAGTAGGTGCCAGAAGAAGTAATTTCTACTATAGGACCACTTGGTGTTCCTGCAAAATTACCATCGTCAGTACCCCACACAAAGGTGTTTCCATTAGATCCACTAGCATCGATAACTACGGTGTCTCCCATACATGCAAAACTGGGCGCCTCCGCATTGGCAAAAACACCACATGGGTTAGAGTTGCAATTGATGCCATCGTCTTCACAGAATATAATCTCGTAATCTATGAACGTACCAACATCTACAGGTTGTCCATCTATCACCTCCAATATCCAAGTGCCATTTACGTCCCCCATATCAAAATCTTCTAGACAGCCTTGATTGGGATGATAGGATCCCGTAAAATCAAATCCTTGTATTGTCACATTGTTATTATTCCAAATCCCAGGTCCTCCATCGGGTACTGGTGTGTCAGAGCATGGGATAAATGAAACATCCCAGGTAGATAAGTCTGATTCGCCAAACAATCCTATTGGACCAACCAATGTAATCGTCTGTCCTGATGGAGAAGTTAGTAATATCGCCAAATCGCCAATATATTGATGATCAAAAGTAAGTCTTACCTCACAAACACCTTGAGCAGGATCAGCCAAGTCATTGTTTGTAGCGCCCATCACATTGATAAGGAAATCCCCTCGAAAATTATCAGGCATAAATTGAGGGCAATTGGTACAGCCGCAGCCTCCACCCTGAGCATTGGCATCAACGGCAAACAATATTGAAAGTGAAAAAAATAGGAAGTAGAGTGTTTGTTTCAAAGCAATTATTTTGTTACCATTCGAACTGCATAACAATATGTTCGTAAATGGCCAATTATAAAATATTACGGTCCTTACTTTAGTGTCTAACAATATAGTTGATTATATTGTATTTCACTTAACTTTTGCTTTTTTATATCGCCTTTTGATCTATCTCAGCCTATTTGTTATCTTAAAGGACTGTTTCAGGAGGGGTAAATTATATGTAGTGACAGTTGAGCCTTGTAAGTAGGAAGGATAGTTTCCACTAAAATCCATAATTTTAAAACAACTGTAATATTTTCTGACGGATAGAAATTTGTATCTTAGTGGTCTATGAGAGAATCCATGTCCCCGGAATTAATACTGCAAAAATATTACGGATATAGTTCGTTTAGAGCCCAGCAAAAAGAGATTATCGAAAAAGTTTTGTCTGGAAAGGATACCGTAGTATTGATGCCTACAGGAGGAGGAAAATCAGTTTGCTATCAGATCCCGGCTATGATGCTTGAGGGCACCTGTATAGTTGTCTCACCTCTTATATCCTTGATGAAGGATCAGGTGGAGGCACTGCGAGCCATTGGGATTACGGCTGCTTTTCTCAATAGCTCTATGAATAGTTCGGAACAAAGAACTGTGGAGTCCGCCTTATTCAATGGCAACCTCAAGCTCCTATATGTTTCTCCGGAGAAATTAGCTGGCGAAGCTTTCATGTCAGCGATTAGTCAATTAGATATAAGTTTATTTGCTATTGATGAGGCACATTGTATCTCCTCATGGGGACACGATTTTAGACCAGAATACACTCGTTTGAAATTGCTAAAAACTAGATTTCCAAATACTCCAGTCATAGCACTGACTGCTACTGCAGACAGAATCACGAGAAAGGATATTGTCGAACAATTAGCTCTAGTAGATCCTGCTTCCTTTATTGCCTCTTTTGATCGACCAAATATTTTTTTAGAGGCAAGACCTGGACAAAAAAAGATAGAACAGATTGTAGATTTTATTCAGGAAAGACCCAATAAAGCAGGCATCATATATTGCTTGAGTAGAAAGAATACGGAGGACGTTTCTAGCAAGCTCCAAGCAAAAGGAGTCAAGGCGATGTGTTACCATGCAGGGATGTCTGATGATGTGCGAGCCAAAGTCCAAGAAGATTTTATCAATGATGAAATCTTGGTCGTTTGTGCTACGGTAGCGTTTGGGATGGGGATAGATAAGTCCAATGTACGCTGGGTTATTCATCATAATTTGCCACAGAATATAGAAGGCTACTACCAAGAGATTGGTCGTGCAGGAAGAGATGGTAGTAAGGCGGAAACGATTTTGTTCTATAGCTTTAGAGATGTCGCGGTGTTTAGAGACATTTTTAATAGCAATGGTGGCCCACAATTGGAACTCAAGTTGAGCAAGTTGGATAGAATGCAGCAGTATGCAGAAGCGTTGTCTTGTAGGCGTAGGATGTTGCTAAACTATTTTGGAGAACAGGTGGATAAAGATTGTGGTGCATGTGACGTATGCAAGAACCCACCTCAATATATTGATGGCACTGTTACTGCTCAAAAGGCTTTATCAGCGGCGGCTAGATTAAACCAACGAGTAAGTGCTAATGTCCTTATTGATGTTTTGAGAGGATCGGGTAAAAGAGAAATCTTTGAGCGGGGATACAACAAGATAAAAACCTACGGAGCGGGTAGGGAGCATGGTCAGCGAGAGTGGCAATACTTTATCCAGCAAATGGTTAATCTCGGAATCTTTGAAATAGCCTATGATGATTATAATGTTGTTCGCATCACGGATCTGGGAAATGACGTACTCTATGGAAAAGCACCTGTAAAGTTAGCGAGTCTGGAAAGAAAGTTGGAACGAGAGAAGGAGGCTAATAAAGCATCTAAGAAAAAGACGAGTAAAGAACGTATCAAAGATGAATTGTTTGAAAGATTACGTGTTCTTCGTTCAAAATTGGCCAAAGCCAAAGGGGTGCCCCCTTATATTATTTTTGCGGATACAGCTTTGCATGCAATGAGTGAGCATAAGCCTACTTCGGATCCAGAGTTACTTCAGATACCCGGTATGGGCGAACGAAAATTGAGTCTTTATGGTGAAGCGTTTAAAGAGGAAATAAAAAAGTACGTTTTAGAAAAAGCAAAGAGTGGAAGCCAAGTAAAGGGGGCTACATTTATGCAAACCTTAGAGATGCATCAGCAAGGTCTAAGTGTGGAAATAATAGCACAAAAAAGAGGCCTGAATGAGAATACTATCTACTCACATTTGAGTTCATTATATGCCGGTGGAGAAGATATTGATATTTTTCAGTTCGTGTCACAGTCCGAACTGAATCTAGTTATTGACTTTGCTAAAAAGATGGACCCGCCAATCACGTTAAAACCTATTTTCGAAGCCTTCGAAGAAAAAATATCTTACACTAAAATCAAATTTGCTTTAGCCTATCACCAAAGAGGGTAGGGGTAAACTATTTATGATTTTTAATTTGGGTGTGCCCCTTTATCTCCACTGAAAATGTGTCGATACGGGTCGCGTCATCCATGGGTCCGTGTTCACTCCCGTCCCGACATTCCGCTATGCTCCAGTCGGGACTGCTTCCTATCGTCAGCACCATTCCTACCGCTCACACAAAAAAGGAGAAGACATTTTCAATCAAGTCCGATTTTAATTAATTAAAAAGAATAAAATGAAGTATAAATTATTTTTCAAATTTCTTCAAAAAAACCTTCCAGGACTGTGAATAAAATGAAAGAATCTGTAATTATAGTGTTATATAAAATGCTGTTTTATAGTATTTTAAGAGTACTTGAGAAACTGTTGGGTGGAAGGAGCTAGATGTGAAATTCTAATATATAAATTATTTTATATGTATTATATCTTGAATACATACTAGTTGAATATGCTATGCTGAAAATAGCGCAATAAAAAACCCAACGATCATCGCGAAGATATTCGTCGGGTTCAATATGACCTCCGCTTTCGCGGAATGCCTCCTATTTCCTACTCTTTAAATCTTCCAATAACCGTTCCAACTCAACAAGGTCATGGACATAAACCTCTCTGGCTTTACTACCTGCAGAGGGGCCAACTATATTGAGTGCTTCTAATTGGTCCATAATCCGTCCTGCTCTATTATAGCCTAGTTTCATTCGGCGTTGTAGCATAGACGTACTACCTATTCCTTGGGTTACGACAAGCTTTGCGGCGTCATCAAACAAGCTGTCTAAATCAGAAAACTTTAGCCCTGCACCCCCGCTAATTTCGTCATCGTCAGAATGAAATTCCGGAAGATAATAGGGTCTAGGATGACTAGGTTGTTCTTCGATATGACTAATTACTTTTTCTACTTCTGGGGTATCAATAAATGCACATTGTAGTCTCACTACATCTGCACCATAAGATAAAAGCATATCTCCTCTACCTACTAATCTTTCTGCACCAGGTGTATCCAAAATGGTTTTAGAATCTACCATCGCTGTTACCTTGAAGGCGATACGAGCAGGGAAGTTAGCCTTAATTACACCCGTAATAATATTTACCGATGGTCTTTGTGTAGCAATGATTAGGTGTATTCCTACCGCTCTAGAAAGTTGAGCTAATCTGGCGATTGGGTTCTCCACTTCTTTACCAGCCGTCATAATCAAATCGGCGAATTCATCAATGACTAATACTATATACGGAAGGAATTTGTGTCCCTTATTAGGATTCAGCTTACGCTCGGTAAACTTTTGATTATAGTCCGTGATATGTCTAACCTTAGCCTTTTTAAGCAAGTTGTATCTCTCTTCCATCTCTATCAGAAGAGAATTTAATGTGGCTACTACTTTCTTAGTATCCGTGACTATTGGCTCCTCTTGAGCGGGAGGAGAGGTTAGGAAATAGTCCTCAATCGCAGCATATGGAAAAAGCTCTACCTTTTTAGGATCTATTAAGACCAACTTCACTTGTGAAGGATGCTTATTGTATAGCAAAGACATCAAAATGGTATTGATACCAACAGACTTACCTTGTCCAGTAGCACCCGCTATGAGTAGGTGAGGCATTTTGGCTAAATCTGCTACAAATACTTCATTCGAAATGGTTTTACCCAATGCGATGGGCAATTCCATTTTTGCTGACCTGAATCTATCGGAAGCTAAAACTTCTTTGAGTGATACGGTTTGTTTGTGAGAGTTTGGCACTTCGATACCAACGGTCCCTTTACCTGGTATTGGTGCAATAATACGTATGCCTAAGGCAGATAAACTCAATGCTATATCGTCCTCAAGATTCCTTATTTTGGATATCCGCACACCTGGAGCAGGTATTATTTCATAAAGGGTTACAGTTGGTCCTATAGTCGCCTTAATCTTGACAATCTCTATTTTGTAATTTGCTAAGGTCTCGATAATCTGATCCTTGTTTCTTTCTAGTTCCGCACGATCCATCTCGATGTTCCCGTCACTGTAGTCTATGAGGAGGTCTAGGCCAGGTGGCACATAGTTACGCAAATCCAATGTAGGATCATATAATTCAGTTTCTAATGTGCTATCCTCTGTAATCTCCATGTCTTCTGGAGTAAGTGCAGCTGACGGCTTGGCACCAGCAGGTTCTTCGATTTCAAGTGGTGTGTCAAAACCACCCCCTGATACTTGTACTTGAGGAACACCAATTTCGAGCTCTAGTTGTTCTGGCTCTGCCTTCGCTTGATTTGCAGGGCGCATATTTGCAGTCTCTGGCGTATTTAGATCTTTCTTTGGAAAACTCCAGCCCTCAGGATCAATAGACGGGCTATCTAATACCCCTAAATTGGCTTGCGTCTTTTTAGTTCTTTTTGCTTTCGACGGAAAAATTCTTGCTACAAAATCGTTGAAGTTAGCTTCTGCTTGAAAGGTATATTCTCTAAGCGTGAAGTCATTAAAGTTGGGGTTGATAGCCCAGATTATGGCTGCACCTAATAGGGTAATTAAAAGGACATATACTCCTGCTTCACCAACAATATCAATCAACCAAGTTGAAATACTTTTTCCAAAGCCACCTCCGTATGGGAAAGCCATATTGATGCAGAAAAACCCAAGCAAAACAGATAAGAAGAGAATCCCAATGAAAGCATATGAAATATCCTTTCGATAATGTTGAAGAGGGTAGTTACGTATTTTTGATATCCCCACTAGACTCAGGATATAAATAATCCCAAAGGAAGGGAGACCAAATATGACGTAAAAAAAGAAGTTGGAAACAGTCGCTCCTAGTTTTCCAAGCCAGTTGGCTATCTCATAGGTCGTATTTCCATTTACCGCACCAAAGCCTGCGTTGAAAACGTAGGCTTGGTCAGCCTTCCATGTGAATAAATACGAAATGAAGGCTATACTTAGATATATAGCTGCAAATAGACAGAATAACCCAAATAATTTTGGGAAACGCTCATCTTTAAGAAAATCAAAACTTAGCTGATTACTTTTCTTCTTCTTCCTAGATCTTGCCATATGGACAGGGAATATAATAGTGCTCCAATAAAATAAACTCGAACGGTGAAAATAAATAATATTTTTCTTAATATGTTATAAATATTATAGAATTTTTTAATATGAGCTTTTTCAATAGGAATCTAGCCGATTTAGATTAAGTTTATTGAGGTACTTTGAAGTAAGGCTTGATTTTAGACCTTTGAGTACAAAGACTGGCTATAATTTGACGAATATGACACCACTTTTCAAGAAGCTGAATTTTAAGGATCAGGAGCGAATCTTAGTGCTCAACAGCCCATCAGAATTTCAGGCTCATATAGAAGCTATGAAGCCTTTTGCTAAGATTGCTAGTAGACTGTCTGTCAAAGAGATATCTTTTGTATTGTTATTTGCAGTATCCCAAAAAGAAGTGAATTCCATATTTGCAAAAGTGAAAGACCAGTTGGTCGGAGACGCATTGTTGTGGGTATGTTTTCCAAAAAAATCATCAAAAAAGTACAAAAGTGATATTAACAGGGACGAAGGCTGGCAAGAAATAGGCAAATCAGATTTTGAACCAGTCAGGATTGTAGCTATCGATGCAGATTGGTCCGCCTTGAGATTTAGAAAAGTGAAGTATATCAAAACACTCAAACGGAATAGTAAAACGCTTATTTCTAAAGCCGGAAGAAAGAAGAAATCTTAGTCATTTCTTAGACTATACAAGTAAGCTAGAAAACAAGACTGGATTATGAAAAAGGAAACCCCGAATACTTTAATTGTAGTGAAATCATCAAGACCTAATATCGGAGTATAGAAAATAACCACAGTGCAAATAAGTAAAAATATATTGTAGTATAATTGAACGCTTAGTTTTTTCTTAATGTCAATCAAATAACTCATAGGATTGTTGACAAACCGCACGGCCATTAAAGGCGCCAACCATCTAGCATATTCTCCAGCTATTAGCCATTGTTCACCCAGAATAAAGGTGAATATTTGAGGGCCCCATAACACCACTAATATAACTGCAGGTGCTATAATTAACCACATAATAGCGTTAAAGCGGTAGACTAACTGTGGGAGTTCATTATCAGGTGAAAGATGCGCTTTGTTTGCCTCTTTAAAAAATACTGGACTTACGGCGGAAGAAACTAAGTTAATAGGAGCGGCTAATACTCTTTGTTGTACCATGGCAAAGTGACCATTTAAGGCTTCTCCAAAAGAACCCAGAAAAAAAACGTAAGGTAAATTGCTTGCAGCATTGTTAATTAGATTTCCACTTACCCCCAAAGTCAAAAATGATTTATATTCTTTAAACGCTTCAATAGTCCTTTCCTTTGTATCAGATATAAAAAAGCTGAGTTTCGCATATCTTAGATAAAGTATCATTATGCCTAGTTGACCGATTAGCGTAGCCACGATTAGTCCATTCCATTCTAAACCAATAAACCCAAATAATAATTGAAATGCAACTGTAATGATAGTTTGTCCAATAACTCCTTTAGACATCGCTGTGTAGTTCTGATCCCTATTGAGCCAACTGTGAGCCGATTGAGATTTGCCTTCTATAAAAATACTTAGCGGCAGACCTATTACAAACAATAGGTATTGTTCTTCAGGAATGATAGTAGGAGCAAAATAAGTGAGCCCTAGGATGGCTACAATGGAGACAAAAATGGTTAGGTAATTGAATTTATAACATAGCGACAATAGCGTTTTTGCTTTTTCTTGGTTTTCAGGAAGCATTAAACATACATGAAAGCCACCGTTTGCGATAGCCTTCCCAATCATCATTAGTGCCATGAATGTGCCCCATAGTCCAAAAGACTCCAAGGAATACCACCTGCTTAATATTGGAATTGCCGCAAATGTTATGAGTCTAGCTATTCCACCACCAGAAAATAGAACTCCGGCGCCTTTAAAAAAAGAAGAATTAAGTAATTGCTTGAGCTGTTCGATGATCGTATATTATTTAGGCAACGATGCAAAGAAAACACTTTTTATCAAGTATACTCAACGGAATATGGTTTGGGACAATTTATGCGAATTTATTTTGACTGCTATCAAGGCGAAAAACGGAGTTGATGCCTTAGCATCAAGGAGTATTTTCAACGTAGATAGCGGGCAAAAGAAATAGCAGAAAAGTCCCAAGCTACTTTTCGTTGAGTATAAGTATCTTAATTGGTGTTAAGAGATAGAAGCCAACTGCGTTTCTTTAAATTTCACGCCAAATTTTTCAAGTTCTTTTAGAACTTCTTCATAAACGCTTTTTATAACAGGAATATGTACACCTGTTAACGATACTTTTTGAAGTAGCATAAGCTTGGTAAATATGCCGATTGGCAGACCTACTAATTTTGACATAGCCGTATGGGTAGCGTTTTTTCCTTCCATAAACATGGTTGAAAACAACTGGTCTTGTACTCCTTCCAAGGTGTATTCAAACTCGTGCTGCATCACAATGAGGTCTTTATCTTCAGGTTTTAGAGTCCATTTTTGCATCAATAACTTTTGCAATATTTGAGCAGGCGTGGCTTTCTCTATATCAATAATTTGATCAGAAAATAAATCAAGCCATTCTAATTGCTTCATTATCCTATGATTTTTTTCAATTTCTAAAAAGTTAGCGACTTTTTCTTGAATATTGTTTCCAGGATGATTTCTTACATAGGCTTCTACCCAGTCGTGATAACTAAGCGTTTTACTATCGTCAATACTATAGGTATCTGCCGTCAAGCCAATGCTTATAAGCGCATTCCAAGCGTTGCAAAAACCAGGTCTACGGAGTGTACCTCTTAATAAATTAGGTGTGGATTGTAAGCCATAGACTTCTTGATAGTCGAGAGAATCTCTGTTTGGATACATCTCAAAATTTCCAAGTTCTTTTACCTCTACTATAGGCGCATCTTTAAATAGCCTTCTATAAGGTTCATAGGTAAATTTTCCGTCCACTAAATATTTTGCAGCACTTTGACCTGCTAATACTACATTTCTTGGATTCCAAGTGAATTTGTAGTGCCATGGATTATCGTCAGAATCTTCAGCAATAATACCTCCTGTATAACTTCTGAAACTAGTAATTTTTCCACCTTGGGCTTTTATTTCGTGTATTTTTTTAATGGCAGACATATGATCAATGCCAGGATCTAGACCCATTTCGCCCATGAATAAAATTCCTTTTTCTTGAAAAGCAGAATGCATCCCTTTGATTTCGTCCGTAATATAGCTAGCCGTAATCATGTGTTTTTCGAACTTCAAACAATCTTTTGCTACGACAAGGTGCATGTGAGCTGGCAGCATAGAAATTACAATCGCATTTTCTTGTATAAGTGACTGGCGAGCGACTTCATCTTGGATATCGAGTTGTACTGCTTTACCTTTGTACGATCCATTGATTTTAGCTTTTGCCAAGTCTAGATTGTAATCTGCAACTGTAATCAACCAAGACCTTGATTTTGCCTCTTCAAGCATATAGTTGATCAAGGACGTGGCAGACCTGCCTGCTCCAATAATTAATACCTTTTGCATGTCTTGTACTTTTTATAAGCTAAACTGTGCAGATATTACACCAAAATCCTTCAATAGCCCCTTATACACATGCTAAAATTTAATAATTAATGTACAATGGTTCGGTAATTAAATTTTAAATCGCTGACAACCAGAATATTATAACTATCTGTACAGTCTTTACAATCACTTGACAACCAAGCATTTACTGCTGGTCGATTTATAATTTTCCAAAAATTACCGAACCATTAATATATAAATGAGGTATCTGTAGAAAAAACAGGGTGTTTAAATAAGCTTAACACCGTTTTTCCAAACATGTTTGGCTTTCAGCTCACCTTGATGATAGAGTATTTCTTTGTAGTCACTACAGGGGAAAGCAACAATATCAGCCTTTAAGCTTGGGCCTAACTGCCCTCTATCGCTTAAACCTAAGGCATTGGCTGCTCTATAGGTAATTCCAGATAGAATCTCTGCAGTACTCAATTTTTGAAAGGTACCCAATAATGCTGCTTGACTTAACAAATTACCTTGTGGCGCTGAACCGGGATTCCAATCACTAGCAATAGCCAGTGAACATCCTTGATCTAAAAGCTTTCTTGCTGGAGTGAAATCACAACCTAGACCGATCGTGGCTCCTGGTAGTGCAACAGGAATAACATCACTTTTGGCAAGTGCCGCTATCTCATCATGACCACTTGCTTCTAGATGATCCACACTTTTGGCACCAACTGTTATCGCCACGTTGCTTCCTCCTGCATTAAATTGGTCTCCATGTACAGTCAGTTCATATCCCTTGGATTTGAGCTGCAAAAGAAAATCAATGGAAGCTTCTTTTGAGAAGGCACCATCTTCAATAAATATATCAAATCGTTTACACAAATCTTCAGATGCTATTTGTGGTTCTATTTCTTCTAGAATCAATTGTAAATATTCTACTTCAGTGATTCCATTTTCTTTCGGAATAATATGGGCAGAAAGACAAGTGGCAATCAAATCTAAAGGGTGATTTGAGTTGGCTTCTTTTATGGCACGTAGCATTTTTAACTCATGTTCTACGTTTAATCCATACCCACTTTTGACTTCAGTAGAAGTGATGCCATTCGAGATTTGCTTTTGCATTCTAGGAAGCATTAACGCTACTAAATCATCTTTACTAGCAGCGCGCGTATGCTTTACTGTACTCCATATCCCACCACCTTCTTTAGAAATTTCAAGATATGTTTTTCCATTGTTTCTAGCAGCGTAGTCAAAAGACCTGCTCCCTGCAAAACAGATATGTGTGTGCGCGTCTATGAAGCCAGGTAGAGCTACTAAGTCATTATCTGTAGTTTCTAGTTTACAATCTGGATTCTCCTCTTTTAGACTCTTGTAATTATCTACTTTCACAATGGTGTTATTGCGAAGTAGAATTCCTCCGTCTTCGATGATAGTTAATTGCTCATCTTTTAGGGCACCTTTTTTTGCAAGACCTGTCATTGGTAAAATTTGCTTAAAAGGACCTAATAATCTTAGGGATTCATTATGCATGTGACCAGTTATTTGGATCGTTATTATTGTTTGGTGAAAGACCTAGAATGTCTCCCTTAGTACTTACTCCTAAACCTATTACAGACCTATTGACATAGTTAAAATAACTTGTCAGTTGATTTATTTCTAAAATTTCTCCATCCGTAAAACCAACATTTCTCAAAGATGAAATATTTTCTTTTTGAAGCTTCGCTGGAGCTTGGGTTAGGGTCCTGGCATACTGTATTCCAGCAAGCCATTTTTTATCTAATATGCTTATAGGGGTATCATTATCAATAGCCTTTGTAATAGCTGTATACTTTATATCATCATCTAAAAGTCTTTTTAGGCCTGCACTATGATGGTCTACACAATAATCACATTGGTTAAGCCTGCTTACAAAAACGCCAAGCGTCTCTAAGTACCATTTTGGGAGTGTATTGCCTGAATGGTGTAAGACAGCTTTGTAAAGTCCCATATGCGCAGACAAGGTATGGGGACGTAAACTGTGAATCGCAAGTACGTTGTCTACATTATCATTAGGACCCTTGACACGGTCATATAATTTTTTCAAATTTCCGACTGCGTCTTTATAGTTTATTATGTCTATCCAACTCATACTTTTTTATTTATTATTTCATCTAACAAATTGGGCTCTACCAAAGTTGGTAAGGTGACTTCAAGATTTGGAGTTTTCTCCATTTGACGGCGAATGGCAATTAAAGAGTTTTCATTTCGTGCCCAACTTCTTCTTGCTATTCCATTGTTAACATCATAAAATAACATTTTTTGTAAACGTTCTTTAGCCTCTGGACTCCCATCTAATAACATTCCAAAACCACCATTCATAACCTCGCCCCAACCAACTCCACCACCATTGTGTATAGAAACCCATGTAGCGCCTCTAAAGCTATCGCCAATCACATTGTGAATGGCCATGTCCGCTGTAAATTTACTTCCATCATAGATATTACTTGTCTCTCTAAAAGGAGAATCAGTTCCACTTACATCATGATGATCTCTTCCTAATATAACAGGTCCCGACAACTCGCCTGACTGGATAGCGTCATTAAATGCTTTCGCGATCTGGATTCGACCATCCGAATCAGCGTATAAAATTCTAGCTTGAGAACCAACGACTAGTTTGTTCTTTTTGGCTTCTTCAATCCATGTGATATTATCCTGTAATTGTTGCTGTATTTCAACCGGTGCCGTCTTCTGCAGGTTCTTCAAAATGTTGGCTGCAATAGCATCTGTCTTGTCGAGGTCATCTCTGTTTCCGGACGCACACACCCATCGAAAAGGTCCAAATCCAAAATCAAAGCACATAGGCCCCAATATATCTTGGACATAAGATGGGTATTTGAAATCTACTCCATTTTCATGCATAATGTCTGCGCCTGCACGGGATGCTTCTAGTAAAAACGCATTACCGTAGTCAAAAAAGTAGGTCCCCTTTTTAGTATGTTTGTTAATCGCTTCTACATGTCTGCGTAAGGATGTTTTTACTTTATCTTTAAACTTCTCTGGGTTTTCTCTAATCAATATATTTGATTCTTCGAAAGATAATCCAACAGGGTAGTAGCCCCCAGACCAAGGATTATGTAAAGAAGTTTGATCAGAACCAAGATGGATATAAATGTTCTCTACTTCAAATCTCTCCCATACATCTACGATATTTCCTTGAAAAGCAATAGAAACAACCTCCTTGTTTTCTTGTGCTATTTTTACACGATTGATAAGGTCGTCTAAGTTTCCGACGAGCACATCTACCCATCCTTGGTCATATCTCTTCTGAGCTGCATTATGGTTTACTTCTGCACAGATGGTTATACAACCTGCGATATTGCCCGCCTTTGGTTGAGCGCCACTCATTCCCCCTAACCCAGCTGTCAAGAATATTTTTCCGTGGCTGTCTTCACCGGCTGGTAGCACCTTCCTGAAGGCATTCATCACAGTGATAGTTGTCCCATGCACTATACCCTGTGGGCCTATATACATGTATGAGCCTGCAGTCATTTGACCATATTGGGTAACCCCTAGGGCATTATACTTTTCCCAATCGTCGGGCTTCGAATAATTGGGGATCATCATTCCATTTGTCACAACAACTCTCGGCGCATCCTTAGAAGAAGGGAACAAGCCCATGGGATGTCCAGAATACATATGGAGGGTTTGCCTGTCGCTCATCTTTGCCAAGTATTGCATAGTGAGCAGATACTGAGCCCAATTTTGAAATACAGCACCATTTCCTCCATAGGTAATCAACTCCTCTGGATGCTGCGCTACAGCAGGGTCCAGATTGTTTTGAATCATGAGCATAATTCCTGCTGCTTGTTTGGATTGTGCAGGATATTCTTCAATCGATCTAGCGTATATTTTATAGGATGGCTTAAATCTATGCATATAGATTCTTCCCAAATCGTTAAGCTCTTGCAAAAATTCAATGGCTAATTCAGAATGCCATGCTTTCGGAAAATAACGCAATGCATTTTCTAAGGCTAATTTTTTTTCATCTTGATTAAGTATATTCTTTCTTTTGGGAGCACGATTTGCATCTTTTGGATATATTCTCTTTGCTGGAATTTCTTTTGGAATTCCTTGCAATATCTGGTCTTTAAAACTCAATGTTGTATTTATCATTATTGAAAAATTAGAGGCTAAATAATTTTTGGAGTGGTTGGTCTGCTGTTTCTTTATCTTTTGCCAGTTTTACAAGTGATCTACTTTTGATTATTTGAATGGCTTTATTTATGTCATCTCCGAATATTCTGTCTACATCTGCATGGCTAATGTGCTTTCTGATTTCTTTATGCAATGATTCAACGGTACGGCTAGACTTTAAAGGTCGATGAAAGTCCATAGCTTGAGCAGCACATAAGAGTTCTACCGCCAAAATTCTCTCCAAATTATAGCAAACTCGAAGCGCTTTTCTACCGCTTATTGATCCCATACTGACGTGGTCTTCTTGTCCTAAAGAAGTAGGTATACTGTCTGCACTAGCAGGAAAACAAAGTCCTTTATTTTCGCTTACTAAAGCCGCACCTGTATACTGTACAATCATAAAACCAGAATTGAGTCCAGTATTTTGCATCAATAGTTTAGGTACGCCATCAGCTTTTCCTTCTAGTGACAAGTAAGCTCTTCGGTCAGATATATTGCCTAGTTCTGCTGCCGCTAAACAAGCGTAATCTAAAGGAAGTGCTAAAGGCTGTCCATGGAAATTGCCTCCACTGATAGTAAAGTCTTTTGAAAATACAATAGGATTATCTGTAACAGAATTTAATTCAATTTCGACGGCTTCTTTTAAATGTAACCAAGCTGATCTTGAACTACCATGTACTTGAGGTACACAACGCAGAGAGTAGGGATCTTGTACCCTTCCACAATTTTTATGGGCTTCCATTATCTCAGAATCCTCGAGTAGTTTGTTGATTTTTTGAGCAACATAGGTATTACCTGAGTATGGTCTTGTTTTATGCAATTCGGGATGAAAAGGCATTTTTGATCCTTGCAATCCCTCTATCATTAATGTAGCTATCAAATCAGCATGCTCAAGGCAATTGTGTAAATTGTCTACTACCATGACTGCATGGGCTGCGATGAATTGTGTCCCATTGATTAAGGCTAAGCCAGCTTTAGGTTCAAGTGATAAAGGGGATAAACTATGAGCTTTAAGCGCTTTACCTGCCGCTACCACTTTACCATTTACCACCACCTGTCCTTCACCGATAAGCGGAAGAAATAGATGCGAAAGAGGGGCTAAGTCTCCCGAAGCACCAACAGAACCTTGTTCAGGAACTATTGGGATGACATCATTTTCTATATGCCAAAGAATTCTCTCTAATACACTGAGTGAAATGCCTGAGTATCCCTTACTCAAGGATTGCACCTTTAGTATGAGCATCAATTTTGCAATGAAGGGATCAATAGGCTCACCTACACCAACACTATGGCTGAGGAGTATATTGGTTTGCAATTGACTGGTTTCTTGGCTAGGTATCTTCGTATTGCACAATGGTCCAAAACCTGTGTTGATTCCGTATACCACTTTTTCATTCTGTGCAATTGTTAATACGGCGTCATTACTTTCTTTGATATTCTTTATGGCTTCTGCACTTAATTGCCCTTTTGTTTCCCCTTTTGCAATGGATAAGGCTATTTTGACTGTAAGATGATCTATTCCGTAATTAAACATACTCTATTATTTTTCCAAATCTAAGCTTATATTTGATAATTAAAAAGACCATTTTGGTCAATAATTGATAACTATGAGTAATCGTATAGAATGGCGACATTTGCGTTATTTCTTGCAAGTCGCGGAAGATCTACATTTTGGGCAAGCTGCAAGAAAGCTGTTTATATCTCAACCTGGACTTAGTAGGCAGATTAAAAAACTCGAAGAGGAATTACAAACCACTTTGCTCGAGCGAGATAATAAAAATGTAGAATTGTCTAGAGCAGGGGTATATTTCAAGGAGGAGATTGAATTGCTACTAAATGATTTTGAACGAATTATTACGCATACTCAACTACTGAGCAAAGGGCAAGAGGGGAGGATCGCAATAGGGTATGTCGGTTCCGCTATGCAAAATGTGATTCCTGATTTATTATTAAACTTTAGAAAATCATTTCCTCAAATAAATTTTGGACTAAAAGAGTTGGACAATGCAAAACAAATCCAAGATTTGATGTCTCAAAAATTGGACTTAGGTTTTGTTAGATTAGATACTGTGCCTAAGGATCTTTCTATTAAACCAGTGTTTGAGGACACTTTCTCATTAGTTTTACCAGAAGACCATAGCTTGACTAAGCGGAAATTTAAATCATTAGACCAAGTCAAGGAAGAAACATTTATTCTTTTTGAAAAGAACTACAGCCCTGTTTACTATGAAAACGTGATGAGCGTTTTTGAGACGGGTGGTTTCGAGCCGATTATTTCTCATACTTCTGTGCACGCCAATACAATTTTCAGATTGGTCGAGAACAAATTTGGAATTTCTATCGTCCCAAGTTCATTGTCTTTGGGGTATAATATGAAGGTGAAATTTATCGAGTTGAAAAACATCACACAGAGAACAGTGCTTTCTGTTGTATGGAATAAATCGAATAGAAATCCAGTATTGAAAAAGGTTTTAGATGTTGTTTTGAAAAATATGAAGTGACTATAGGAGCTATAATCTAGTCTTAATACGGCATGAATGCAATGGGCAATTTAAAACATGCTGCATTTAAAAACGTATAAGTATATAAATGGAAAAGAATACCAAGATATTTGATTCTAGAAAAGAATTAAGCCAACCTATTTTAGAGTTAGTTACAACAGCGGAAAGAGCTTTAGAAGATGCCTATGCCCCTTACTCAAATTTTTATGTAGGTGCAGCAGTTCTTTTAGACAATGGTATAATAATAAAAGGGTCAAATTTTGAAAATGCTTCCTATCCGTTGTGTTTATGTGCCGAACGAGTTGCCTTGGGGAGTGTCCACAGTCAATACCCAGGTGCGACTGTAAAAGCCATTGCAGTAACTGCAAAGAATCCAAAACAACCTGTAACAGAACCTGTAGCTCCATGTGGAGCGTGTCGCCAAGTTTTATTAGAATATGAACAAAAGCAAGGATCTCCTTTGCAAGTAATTATGTTTGGAGAATCTGGGAAGGTGATCGTTTGTGAGGCTTCAAAGCAATTGTTGCCTATGGCATTTGGTCACAAATTTCTGGTGTGAACATAATGTTCTAAGTGAACCTTGTCCGTCTTGTTTTTTTGATTTTCAAAATACCGCTTTATACATACAATAGAACTAGTGAATGCAAGTTCATCCCAAGGTATTTCAGCCTCCGAAAACAACGCAACTTCCAGGCTTTCGATACCAGGAGAGAATGAATCATCAACTAAGTCTCCTATAAAAAGCATGTAGACTTGATGGATTGCCGCTATGGAATAAATAAGATGAGGGCGAATGTTTTTCACTTTTGCGTTGGCTTCTTCCCAAAGTTCTCTCTCTGCACCTTCTTCTATTTTTTCTCCATTCTCCATATAACCCGCAGGAACATTCCATAATCCTTTCCTAGGCTCAATAGCACGTCTAGCTAAAAGTACTTTGTCATTTAGAATTGGTAATACACCCGTAACGATTTTTGGATTTAGATAATGAATAGTATTGCATTCGTTGCATATATGACGAGGATGTGTATCGTCGGGCACTGGTTTGTATTCGATGGTGCCAGCACAGTGTGGACAATATTTGAATAAATCTGTCACTGGCTTTGAGATGATATCTTTTGGATTACTTTTTCTACATCTTCTAGAACGTCGATACTTAAAGATTCATAGTTGGTTATTCCAACCTTTATCTTGATACCATGGTCTAGCCATCTTAATTGCTCTAGCGATTCCATATTTTCCAAATTGCTAGACGGTAAATCATTAAGCTTGAGTAGGGTAGTACGATCATAACTATACATACCAATATGTTTATAGTACGTGTGGCTATTGAACCAATCTTTTGGGTCTACTGACCTAATATGAGGAATCGCTTGTCTAGAAAAATAAAGGGCATTTTGATTTTTGTCAAAAACAACTTTGGCTACATTGGGGTCAAATAGATTTTCACTCCGCTCTATTTTTTTCGCCTGAGTCGCAATCCCATTACCACTAATCTCAAGGAGTTCGTCTATTTGTTCTGGATGTATTGTGGGTTCGTCTCCCTGAATATTAACTATGATTTGCGCATCTACAAACTGACTTGCTATTTCTGCGCACCGACTAGTACCGGTATTATGTTGAGTACTTGTCATGCGTACTTCACCTCCAAAGGCAATAACATGATCAAAAATGCGCTGGTCATCTGTAGCCACGATCACGCTGTCAAGAAGTTTACTTTTTTTGCACTGCTCGTAAACTCTACGAATCATGCTCTTCCCTAAGAGATCTATTAGAGGTTTACCCGGAAATCGGGTTGAAGCGTACCTTGCAGGTATTATACCAATACTTTTCATATAAGTAGAAATAATAATATATAAATTATTATTTTTGTATAAGTTTATATCGAGTTATAAAAATATTTCTTATGGACAGCTTAAAGGTAATGCTAAGTGGTGTTATAATGTTGTTTTTCTCAACAAGTTTACTTTTTTGTCAGGATTATTCCCCTCCTGGTTTTCTGCAAACAATGGTTGAAGTGGATAGAACATCTGCTGGCACAATGATAATCAAGCATATTCTTGGAGAAGGACAAAGTCTCTATAGTATTAGCCAGTTTTATGATGCTACTCTGTATGACATCAAGCGATTAAATGCTGACTTAATTGTCGGAGAAGAATATATAGGGCAAGAAGTCAAGGTTCCGATAGATGATAAACATCTCATCAAGGATATTAATCAAGTAGGACCCTATCAAGTGCTAGAGCAAGTGTATTATAAAGTAAAACACAAAGATACGCCGTATGGAATAGCCACGCGTAAAATTAAAACAGATCTTAATAGTCTTTTAAATAGAAATGCAATGACTGCAGATCAAGTTAAAAAAGGTCAATATTTGCATGTAGGATGGATACCTAGTGTCGGTTTAAATCATTTTGCTAAGCCAGTGAAAGCGAAAAAAGTATATTATAGTGTTGAAAATGAAATGCTTAGGTCTGAATTTGTTGAAAAGGGAGGGAACCCTAAAAAGTATAAGCAACAGAAAGGGGCAGCATACTGGGACAAAAGTGCTACGGAAGATTCAAATTTTTATGTTATGCATAGAAGTGCTCCCAAAAACACTATAGTAGAAATTACGAATCCAGATACAGGACGTAAGATTTACACTAAAGTACTTGGGAAAATTCCACCAAAATACCCTAATAAAGTTATTATTGTAGTTTCTCCCAAAGTTGCTAAACAATTAGGGGCAGTTAATGCTAACTTTTTTGTTAGTTTGGGCTATTATAAATAAAAGTAAATGAACTATAAAAGTAATATTCTTGAAGTAATAGGTAATACGCCTCTTGTCAAGATTAATAAAGTTATCGAAGATATTCCAGCACTGGTGCTCGTAAAGCTAGAAACAGTTAACCCTGGACATTCTATTAAGGATAGGATGGCTTTAAAAATGCTTGAGGATGCAGAGAAAGATGGTCGTATCAAACCTGGTGGGACTATTATAGAATGTACTTCAGGAAATACGGGTATGGGCTTGGCAATCGCTGCTTGCGTGAAAGGGTATAAAAGTATTTTTACTACCTCTGACAAGCAATCCAAAGAAAAAATTGATTTGCTTAGAGCTATGGGCTCAGAAGTTATTGTCTGTCCGACGAATGTGACTCCAGAAGATCCAAGATCTTATTATTCTATAGCAGAGAAATTAAGTAATGAAATTCCTAATTCATTTTGGGCTAATCAATACGATAATCTAAGTAACAGATTAGCGCACTACCAATCTACTGGACCCGAAATATGGGAACAAACGGAGGGGAAAGTAACGCACGTTATTGCGGGAGTAGGAACAGGCGGAACTATTTCTGGAACTGGCAAGTACCTGAAAGAACAAAACCCCAATATCAAAATGTGGGGTATCGACACCTATGGTTCTGTCTTTAAGAAATACCACGAAACGGGAGAGTTTGATGAAAAAGAAATCTACTCTTACATTACGGAAGGGATTGGAGAAGATATTCTACCAAAAAATGTTGACTTTTCCTTGATTGATCATTTTGAAAAAGTAACCGATAAAGATGGAGCCGTTATGGCCAGAAGATTAGCTAAAGAGGAAGGAATCCTATTAGGCTATTCTGCAGGTTCAGCTTTCGCGGGATTACTCCAAATGAAAGATAAATTAACCAAAGATGATGTTGTCGTTGTTATCATTCATGATCATGGTAGTCGTTATGTAGGAAAAATATTTAACGATCAATGGATGAGAGAGCGTGGATTTTTAGACGCCGAAATGCATGTAAAAGATTTGATTGCTTTAAAAGCAAATAAAGGTTTCGTAGCTGTGGAAGAAACAGATACAATAAGCAAGGTAATCGAGATAATGAAGGAGAAAGACCTCTCGCAACTTCCTGTGAAAAGAGGTGAAAAAATAGTAGGGTCTATTACCGAAGGAAACGTACTAAATTTCGTGTTCGAGAATCCGAACTTAGTAGATAAAAGTACTATTAAAGATATTATGAATGACCCTTTTCCTACAGTAAAGGAAGACTTACCTTGCAGCCAGCTAGGAAATTATTTTACTCGCCAAAATCCTGCTGTTATCGCTGAAGATAAAGCAGGGGAGTTGTATATAATTACCAAATATGACGTGATTCAGTCTGTTTAAAATCTAATAAACAATAGGGCACTAACTATATCTAAAAATGGGTCAGCAATGAAAATTGCTGACCCATTTTAGATAGACGTTTTGGTAATATTTATTCTTTCACCACTTCTATTTTGTTAGGCGTAAAGGTGGTTTCTGTTTCTATAGTAATCCGATGAACACCCTTAGCAAAATTTTGAGCTGGAAGTACTCGTATAGTCCCATCCTCTTGTACCAGTTGTAAAGAATATTTTCCAGCCTCTGGAATATTTACATCTATTACAGTTTGTAGTTGATCATCTTTTGTTCCAGTAGATACAACTTTCAATTCTAACTCGCCATCATCATTGAATGGGGTACAAGGATTAATCTCCACTAAGAATTCGGTACCAATTATTACTTCAAAATCGTTATCCAATAAAATACAAGAAGCAAAATAATCCGTATTAGCACTAACTGTTGCAGTAGAAGTAATTTGATTTTGAGCTTGAAACGTTCCACCAGATGCTGGATTGCCAGAAAGTACAGTGTCAAAATCACATGGTCCTGCAGTGGAGCAGTTTCCACCTGTATCTATGCCTGTTTCAGTACCATTCTGAATACCATCATTGCATGTGGCTGCAATAACATCAGTTGGAGGGAAAATATTTAAAGTGGTATCAATACTTGGACTAGCTGTAAAGTATCCAATATTGCTGGCTGTTTTTTCAGTATTTGTAATTTCGATATCATCTATATTCCAACCAGTTCCTTGCATATTACCTAAATGAATACTGGAAAATCTGATAAATACGTTTTCACCAGCAAATGAGCTTAGGTCCACGATTGACTCAATATATGCTGTATTATTAGTGCCTCCAAAAGCCTCAGCTGAAGGGTCACCGAATACAAAGTTGTCATATCCATTCTGGGTAAAATTAGCATTTAGGTCAACCCAAGTAACTTGATTGTCGATACTAATTTCTACAATTCCCCCGTCAAAATTGGATAAAGTATTGTATGTATGCCAAAATCTAAGCTCACTACTCGCAGTAAGCTTCTCAGAAATTTGTAAGGTCATAAATTTATTGTTTTGAATACCTGTATTTCCATTTTCAGCAAACCAACTATTGGTACCTTGAAAAGGATTGACAGGATCAATGACCCAGCCATTTTCATTTATATTATCATTTTCAAATACCCAATTACCGGTACCGCTTTCAGCATCATCCAAAAAGTCCTCAGCAATACTTGTTAGACTCGAGTCGACTTTTGCTTGAAAATTAAAAGATACAGTTGAAAATGGAGCTACATTTGCAGCCGACAAACTAACAACGCCATTAGTAAAACTAGCATTATTTGTAGCACTTCCAGAAACATAACTAAGACCTGATACCAATGTATCAGAAATTTCTAGATTTGTATAAGTAGTTGATGTTTGGTTATCAAAGGTCAACGTATATGTCAAAATATCACCAGCAATTACGCTAGGTTTATCAACAGTTTTTGTGATATCAAACACCTCGCAAGAAGCTGGTACATCGAAGGACTCCGTACCATCATTTATAGAGGCACTACTTCCTTGACTGGCATTGAGCCCAAGACCTCTCTTAGCAAAAGCTGACCAAATAAGACACTCGTTTTGTCCTCCATTTAATGCAAGATCCGCATCTATAATAGCATCTCTACCGTCGACAAATCCAGGACTGCATGGTTGAAGCTTAAAACCTTCAGTAACCAATTCCATGGCTATATTATTACCTCCAGTACCATTATGGAGGTCAGGGTCAAATCCGTACTCATCGATCAAGGCCCATGTCAACTCCCACAACATGGCACACCATACAGAACCTACACCATGTGGAATAGCAGAAGAGTTTACTTCTAGATAAGTTCTAGGGTCAACTGTCATATCGGTAGAATAAGGATAAGCTCGAATTCCACCACCAAACGTATTTTGTCCTACAGCATAAGTACCAATTCCTCTACCAGTTTCACCTACATCATTTGGCCCCATTGTCATCATCAAGCCAATCCAGTCACTCCATCCTTCACCCATTTGTTCAGAATTATTGAGACAGTTTGAATTATTTGACCCACCTGTCAATCTGATCGAAATTCCATGCCCATATTCATGCCCAATAACCAAATTATCAAAACTCCCATCGATTTCTACATTACTGTTGGTAGATTCGATACTTATATTGACACCTGGTAAGTTTGACCTGATTGAATCACAATCAGCCATACTAATCATTATACTCGGTATAGTAACTTGATTGCCCATAGTCCCAGCTCCCATTGTAAATGGAGCGTCAGAAGTATTTTGACATACGATGGCAGCAATAGCGCCAGCGTTTTCTGCATTTAATACCTTCGTGCCAAACTGACAAGTCCCTCTATCAATCAAAGCAATATTTCCGTCAATAGCAGTATCGTTTATCAATGCGTTACATGCCTCCGTGGGCTCTGCGGTTCCGTCATCTGCTAAAACTATATCTTGAGTGACGTTAAAAGTTGTAGGACCAAAGCCAGCAACTACACCATTAATATTGCCACTTATGGAAGCCGGACTATTGATAGTAGTGGATGAAGATGCACCTGCCGGACTCCATAAAAACATCTGCATTCTAGGATTCCCTCCATCAGTGGGAGTACTAAAATTGGCGTTATTAGAGCCGCTGCCATCAAGACCATCTGCGTTTACACTATCTGATCCAGCGCCCCCATTACCATAATTGTTTTCTTGAAAATTTCCAGCTCCCTCATCAAAACCATATTGATACCATACATCATGTATAAGGTTATTCCAATAAAACAAATTGCTAAGAGAAGCCTCTCTATTATCAGCCGGAGGAAGTGTAAAGTCAATAGGAAAATCAAATACTAAGTCCGTTCCGCCATCTGGGCGAAACCCACTTCCGTTGTTGCCATTTTGATCTTCTTGAGCGGTTACATTATTGCCGACTGTCAAGGTAGATTCAGCCCCAGCAGCCCCATTAGTATCGTGCCATCCATAGGGGGACGCAACTGGATCTGCAGGATCCGAGATAATATTTCTATTACCATGGTTTGGGCTTTCCACTGGTTCAGCAAACACATTGTACATATTGGTAGTAGCAGATATGGAAGAACGGTTCGATTTGTCAAGATCTTCATATTTTGAACAAGTATGATCATCAGCACAAATGTGATGACCTTCAGCGTCATGCTCAAAATTACATTCCAATGTCCAGTTTACCTGATCCACTATTTCTCCCGAATTGGCGTCTACTTTTAAACTCCACCAATCTGAAAAATCCGTTTCATCTATATTTAGATCGTAGCACAAGCGAAGTTCATTTGCCTCTGTTTGGTAGTACATCATTTTGATAGGGATATCAGATTGAGAAATA
>CAYZUW010000001.1:26766-42184 GCA_964481325.1 uncultured Saprospiraceae bacterium | reverse complement strand
ATCACGACCCATACTTCGGCGGGGCCTACGTATGGGCGTGACCGCGCTATTCGTTATATCCCGATGGCTACCGCTGGGAGACGCATGTGATGCGTCTCTAACCTGCCCATAATCGGGATGCCACTACTATCGCTTGTACCTTACGCACTCCGTCCCGACGTTCCGTTTCACTCCAGTCGGGACAAGTTTTGTCGTGCTTTGATGCCTGCGGCATGTCGCGCACCATAGGATGAAATAGCTCATAAAATCAATCAACTAAACACGCACAAAGAAGCTTATAAGTCAAACAATTTTTTTGACTGTTCGTTATACTCAACTATAATCACTACATATGTTGACAAAAAAATTAGAAAAAGCACTAAATGAACAGATGGAGCTCGAAAGTTATGCTTCATTCTTATATCTATCTATGGCCTCTTGGTTTGATGGGGCAGGCATGGAAGGCTGCTCGCAATTTATGTTTCGTCAGTCTGAGGAAGAAAAAGAGCACATGTTGAGGATCTATCACTATATCTTAGAGATGGATGGCAAGGCGATTATCCCAGGTATAAAGCAACCTCCCTCAAAATTCAAAAGTGCGAGAGATATATTCAAATCCGTGTATGTGCACGAGCAAAAAGTGACCAAGTCTATCAATAATCTTGTAGACCTAAGCAACAAGGAAAACCATCATGCTACTTTCAACTTCCTTCAGTGGTACGTAACAGAGCAGATGGAAGAAGAAGCTTTGATGCGTGGTATATTGGATAGGATAAAACTGATCGGCAACGGTCCACAATCTCTATACTACATTGATAAAGAAATAGAAAAAATCAATCAAGCGGAAGCCACCAAAGAATCAGAAACAGGCGCGTAGATTTTTAATAAAAGAAACACTGTTTTTATCAAACCCATTTGATCCAAGGATTAAGTGGGTTTTTTATTTTTTTGCCCCAATAATTTCGCCTACAAATCGGACAGATTGAATATCTTTCACGTTTTCTGTTCGACTGTACTGTTCGATCCAAAACAATTGTTTACCTGTCTTCTCGAAGTAAATAGATTTTTGCAGTGGAAGAAGATAGGTGCATTCCTTTGCGTTACAATCGCCTTTCCAAATTCCTAAATTATTGGAAAAATCTAGCGACAACTGGGTCTTATTCATCTTGTCTTCGCTGATGCCTGTATAGACATTCACGTATATGTTCTGAAAGGAAAAACTGGTGTTGTACTTTATTTCCAAATACAAATCATAGAGTGCATCGGTATCTTCTATTTCGAAGTCGTATTTTAGGATATTGTCGTAGGTCCATCCACTTTCAGGTATAGCTTGCAAGTACGAAAAGGTGTATTGTTTTTCGCAGCTGTAGCATAGAACAATGAGTAATACAAACAAGCCATGTTGCAGCTGCTTCGTCATTTAATTGAAGTAATCTTTCATTTTATCAAAGAATCCTTTTTCTGACTTCCCTGGAGAAGGAGTAAAATTGGATAGTGTTTTCATCTCCTCCAACAATTCTTTTTCTCTATTGCTCAATTTCTTTGGTGTCCAGATATTGACATGAATCATTTGGTCTCCCTTGCCATATCCTTGTACTGCTGGAAGTCCTTTTCCTTGCAGTCTAAACATTTTACCCGCTTGTGTACCTGGTGGCACTTTTATTTTTACTCTCCCACTAATAGTAGGCACCTCTACGGAAGTCCCCAGGGCTGCGTCTGCAAAATTGAGGTATAGTTCATAAATCAAATTCGCGCCGTCCCGCATCAAATGCTCATGCGGCTTTTCTTGAAACTTCAGAATCAGGTCACCAGGAGGACCTCCTTTGAGACCAGCGTTTCCTTTACCTCTTACCGACATCTGAAGAGAATCGTCTACGCCTGCTGGGATGTCTAATTCAAGTGTCTCTTCTTCATATTTGCGTCCTTCGCCTTTGCAGGTGCCACAGTTGGCAGTAATCATCTGACCAGAACCACTACAGGTCGGACAGCCCACGGTGGTCTGCATCTGACCCAGGAAAGTATTCTTCACTTGTCTGACGTACCCACTTCCTCTACAGGTGCTACAGGTGCTCACGGAGTTAGCATCTTTAGCCCCATTTCCTCCACAAGTTTTACATCCTACTTGTTTTTTTACTTTTATTTTTTTCTTGACCCCTTTGGATATCTCTTCTAGCGTAAGAGAAACTTTGATGCGGAGATTACTCCCCTTCTGTCCTCTTGCTTGGCGTCGACCACCACGACCTCCTCCTCCGCCACCAAAGAACGAGTCGAAACCGCTGTCTCCGAATATATCTCCGAACTGAGAAAATATATCTTCCATATTCATGCTGCCACCACCAAATCCATGACCTGCATTTCCACCGACCCCTGCATGACCAAAGCGATCGTACTTGGCTCGCTTGTCCGCATTGCTAAGTACCTCGTAAGCCTCTGCCGCTTCTTTGAATTTTTCTTCTGCCACCTTATCGTCTGGATTACGATCAGGGTGATACTTCATAGCAATCTTTCGATATGCCTTTTTGATTTCCTTTTCATCCGCCCCCTTGCTTACGCCCAGTATTTCGTAAAAATCTCTTTTAGCCATGCTAATTTATTTCGTATAATATTGATTACTTACCTACTACTACTTTAGCGTGGCGTATAATTTTATCGTTGAGCAAATATCCTTTTTCTATGGTGTCTGCCACTTTCCCTTTCAGGTCTTCGTTGGGAGCAGGAATCTCCGTAACTGCCTCGTGCATTTCTGCATCAAATACTTCACCAGTAGTCTCCATTACTGAAAGACCAAGCCCTTTAAGCGTGGTGTGTAATTTATTATAGACCATAGTTACCCCATCAGGAAACACCTCTTCGCTGCCTTCATCATCTGATATCTTCTTAGCTCTATCAAAATCATCTAGTACGGGAAGAAGCTTAGATATGGTATCCTTCGCTGCGTTACTCATCAAATCAATCTTCTCTTTGACGGTACGCTTCTTATAATTTTCAAATTCGGCTAATAAGCGGAGTTGCTTATCTTTTAATTCTGCTTTTTCGGCTTCTAATTCTGCAATTTGAGATAGTTCCGAATCTTGCTGTCCCTCGCCTTCTTCCAATTCCACATTTTGCTCTTGTTCAGCTACTTGGTCTTGTAAGTCTACGTCTTGCTCTTCTGTGTCTTTATTCTTCTTTTTTGCCATTTTGTTTTTCCATTTTTTGAACATACAATGGGAGTGCATTTACTATGCCACCAGCGATTTTGCGCCATTTTGACAGATTATGTCCAAAGTACCCTGAAAATACGTCCATTTACTTGCCATCTAGGACCTTATGGATCTCTTCAAAGCTAATATTGACGCCTACTATTCCGCCATCAGGAGCAATCAGATACTTGGTAGGCAACTCTCTTACACCATACAATCCCGTTGCAATATCCGCATTAAAAAGCTTGAAATTTGTAATGGGGTCAAAGATATGATAATCCCAATCTAGTCCCAGCTTGTCTATGTTCCGTTTTGTGCGTTCTTCAGAGCCTTCTCTTTCAAGGGCGATACTGACTATCTCGAAACCATCTGCCCCAGGAATTTTGGCGTTTTTATACTTATTATTCAAGGCGATAAGATGGGGAAATTCAGCTCGACATGGACCACACCAAGTGCCCCAAAAGTCTAGTAAAACGTACTTCCCTCTTGTATCTTTTAAAGAGAAAGACCGTCCATCCATCAAAGTAGTTGAAAAATTGGGTGCCTCCTGTCCTCCGCTATATTTTGGCGCCATAAAAAAGCCCTTTCCTACATAAAATAAAACGCCAGCAATCAAGAGTAAAAGGATCGGTGTGTATGGTCTATTCATATCAAAAATCTTCATGTTTTATTTTACTATTGATTCGGTAATTTTTGGAAAATTATAAATCGACCAGCAATAAACACTTGGTTGCCAAGTGATTATAGATGTTACTCAAATAGCTATAATGTTGTGATTGTCAGCGATTTAAAATTTAATTACCGAACCCTTGTTTTATTAAATTACAATTATACTACCTTACCAATCGCAAATATATAATAAAGACGCTTATGATTATAAATCCAAAAGATACACCAACTGCAGATTTGCACCAATATATGCTTGGATCGGTCGCCCCTCGTCCTATCGCACTCGCTAGTACTATAGACGAAAATGGCGTGGCTAATGTAGCGCCATATAGTTTTTTCAATGCCTTTAGTTCAAACCCACCTATCGTGGTATTTTCTTCTAATCGTAAGGTAAAAGATAACACTACCAAGGACACTTTGCATAATATACAAAATAACAAGGAGGTCGTAATCAATGTTGTGTCACATGATATTTTGCGCCAGATGGCCATTAGTAGTGTTGCCTTTGGACCAAGTGATAGTGAGTTCGCGAAAGCAGGCTTTACTCCGATAGCTTCAGACTTGGTCAAGCCGTTTAGGGTCAAAGAGTCGCCTGTACATATGGAGTGCAAGGTCAGTGATATCATAACCTTAGGAGAACATGGTGGAGCAGGTCACTTGATCATTTGCCACATCGTACGTATGCACATAGATGATCGTATACTCGATGCAGATAAAAAAATAGATCCTCAAAAAATTGATTTGATGGGAAGGATGGGTCGTGCATTCTATACTCGAGCATCTGGAGATTCCATCATGAAGGTATACCAGAACGTGGGCAAAATCTGTTTGGGTTATGATCAAATACCAGATCAAATCAAAACGTCTAATATCCTATCCGCAAATGATGTAGCCCGCATCGCTGGTCAGTTGGCTTTTCCTAGCGAGGAATTATTAACCAGCACCGCGAGTGAATATAAAAGTCTTTTACAAAGTGGTGAATCTGAAAAAGTCCACGCTATCGCTAAGGATTTGATTGCTAAAGAAGAGGTAGAAAAAGCTTTTGCTCTATTGATGAGTGAATGATGTGTAGATAAAGCTGTCTAGTGGACAGCTTTATACTCAAAAGAAATTGGTTTGGGACGGGACTTTTCTGCAATTTCTTTTAATCAATATCCGCATCAAAAAAATCTCATTTTGCGTTTTGTATCAACTTTAGAGTCCTCATCGAAAACGCACCTAACCACAAAATGTCTCTTTTATAGAAATATTCCAAAGTGTACTCATTATTTCACGCAAATCACCTTAAACACTCTCTGGCCTAATCCTTTCGCTTGTACATGTACTAAATAAGTGCCACTTGCTATGGAAGCATCACTAACATTCCATTCAATAGTTGAGGGCTGTGCCACTTGTATGTTGCCATCTAGTTCAAATTGTTTTATAAACAAACCATCTATATTATAAATGGTCACAGTAGATGAAGGCGGTAGATTACTAATATTTATCACACTCGAAGAATTGCTCGTATTCGAAGAAGTCATTACCAGATTGGGGGATACAATAATATTACTTAATGCATCATTTTGCTCTGCAAGGGATTCCGTAGATGTAGTTCCATCTAGCCTAGCTCTATATATCTGTACATTGCGCTCGCCTTCTAAATATGGACTTGCCTGCCCTCTCTCTGTTACTGGACTAAAAGGTTCGTATTCATTGAATGCATAAGCTATAGCCATGTAATAATAGGTCGTTTGGTCGTCAAAGGCCCCTCCAGTAAACAAATCTATACTCAACTCAAAAGTATTCTCTACACCTTCATTTTTGCCTTCGACTTTTAACATCGGGTCCCAAACGATAGGATTATCAAATGGACCAGCGATGGGGTTTCTTACATCTTCCCAATTGAAAATTTCGATTGCCTCATTTTCAATATCACTTTGGAAAGCAATTCTTGCTTTTTCTGGATTGTCTAAATCATCTCTTGTTACATTTTCATCTGAAAGCTGATATACGATATATCCTTCAAATCTATAGGTACTTTCCTCTGCTGAAATATTTGGAGGGACCAAGGTGCTACGTTCGGCATATGATTCATTTGCATTATTGGAAGTAATAGGGTTATTAGACAATTCAAAAATGAAATTTTGATCCTGTACTTCAAATCTTACATCTGGAGCGTCAGGTCCGTCCAAAATATCAAAACAAGAATCAAACATGCTTTGTGCTAGGTCATCTGCCCTAAACAATCTCCCCATATCAGGACAAGGATATCTAACATCTGGCACCCAAGGTATACCAATAATCAATTCATTTACTTGTCCTGGATCTAGTCTAAATGGTCCAGCTGATTGAACTGTTCTTCTGTCCTCGAGTGGCAAACTTTCTGAACACATAGACCATCCATCGTTTGCATTAGGCTCATCATGGAATGCAAATTTTGTCACCTCTGTGCCTCCAAAACCATTTCCTCCTATGGTCAAAGGAGTGCCATCAGTCCAGAGGCCAGATAAAATATTATAATATCCTTGAGCGGTCACTGGATCCGTCATACCAGGATTTGTAGTTGGGCTTTGTCGGTTGAAATAAATGAAAGAAGTCATTCCTATCTCCACTATGGTATCAAATGCTTGACCTAAATCAGGATCCATCAACTCCCCATCTGGGCCAATAATTTTAGGTGCTAGTGGACCTCTAAAGAAGTCTACTCCTAGATAAGGAACTTTATCACTATAGGTGGCAACTCCTCCTATGCAGTTGGATCCAGATGATCCATCTAAAGCATCTCTATTGTAAACATACATCAAATCTCGAATGGTATCACACCCAACGAAGTCGTCTTCTGAGCAACCAAGATCTGCGTCTAACCATACACCAAAAATGGTTTTCTCTCTACTTTCTGCTGCTCTGTTTACTAATTTGTATCGTGTAAATGTCATATCGTTGAGTGCATCGTCTGTTGCATAAGCAAAAGCTTGGCCATGAATCTCCATCTGTAATGGATCTGCATTAGACTCAGTATGTATATTTCCGGCATCGTTAAAAATCCAATATTGCATCCCATCTGCATATTGGGGGGCGCCACAACCTCTAATTTCAATAATCGGGTAATCTCCAAATTGTGGTGTATATAAACCATCTCCGTTTTCATCCCAAAAGGGAGCCAAGCCTTGTTGCGCATCCGGCAATTGAAAATCGAATATTTCAAAGAAAAATTCATTGCCAAGAGCAGGCCACCCTAAAACGCTATTTGGTATTTGAGAGACTTCATAGGGTATATTGTCTGCAAGCGCTTGTCTATATTGTGCAATGTGTAAATCTATTTCCTCTCCCGTCACAGCAAATATATTATCCCAATTTTCACAAGTCTCTGCTTGCGTAATACCATTAGAAGTGAGCGGCCCTGGCCAATAGTCAGAATTACCTGAAGCTGTTCCAAATTGTTGAGCGGCTACCTTGAGATTACCCATGGCATCGAAGCCCCCCATCCATACGGCCCCTGCAAATATAGCGCTTACTTCTGGTTCTCCAGGTTCGACTTGAGGCACAATATATTGAGCCCTATTGCCATCCCACCATAAATCCCCTCCGACTAAAAGTCGCGCTCTTACATTATTGACATTCAGATCTGATTGTGCAGTTGCTTGAGCACAATTTAGATTGAATATGTTTTTTTTGCTCTGTTTATTAGGTCTTGCCGCATCAGGATATGTGAATGCGGATAGAGAAAATAGCAGGCTGCAAAATACTGTTGTGATTAAATATTTCATTTCTTGTTTTGTTTTGGAATACTCTATTTGGAATACGATTATTTCACACTAATTAGTTTGAGAACTTTTTGACCAATACCTTCAGCTTGTACATGGATAAGATATACTCCACCGGAAACTGATGCCCCATTCGCATTTTTCAAATTCCATTCTAGGTCGAATTTTTGTTCACTTTGAGGATTACCTTCTACTTGAAATTGTTTAACAAATCTACCGTCTTGAGTAAACACCGTCACTACAGACTGTCCCGGTAGGTTTACAATTTTAACGACATCAGACATTTGATTACTTCCCGTATTCGAAGATGCTAAGACAGGATTTGGATAAACGCTTACTTTATCTAATTCATTCGTAGACTCAGATATGGATACCGTAGATGTAGTTATTGACTTATCTATACCAAATTCATAACTTGGGTAGGTTTCATTATCATTTGTCCCTAAGATACGATCATATGGATTATCTACTCTTAAACTCACTACAGTTTCTGTTGGAACTAGTCCTTCTGAATAAGACAACATGGGAATCTCTGAGCCCAAACCTATTCCTGCCCAAGTAATTAATTCTAGAGCATCTATTCTTCTAAAAGTTAAAGGTTCTTCTAGTTTTTCTTTGATGAATTCGCATTCATCATAAGGCTGTCTTGTTACATACATATAATGCATTCCACCTAAAACAAGATCGAATGGACTTTGCTCATTACCAGCTGGGGTTTCTATCGCTGCTTGCGCAGATGGATTAAACATCATGTCGGATCCATTTACGCTTTCTAGAAAAGAATCACCAACTGTATTATCACCGAAAGCGGAATTTTCTCCAAAAAAGAGATTAAGTCTTGTGCCTGTTTCTACATCAATGGCATAGCCAGGAAACCAGGCTAATCCTGTTGTACCTGTTCCATCGGGATCAGGTCTGCCATCAGCATCATTGTCTTCTTTACTCACAGATGGTCTTTTGACCACTTCAAAATTGCTGGTTCCATCATCTAATTCAAAACCTGCATCTGTAAAAAAACGATTTCCCGTTTCGACAACTACGCATCTGCTCCATTTAGTTTTATCGTTGGTAAATACAATATCAACATTATTTAATTCTTCTAATGGATTTCTAAATTGGACAATAGCTGACTGTACAAACTGCCATGCTGGTGTAGCATATACTGCTTCTCTCAAGTTCCAATCCATAAGTGTGTAGGGGGCGAAGTGACCCGTACCAAGATTCGTGAATGCTTGAAATGGATCTAGTTCACTATTAATTTCTCCAGGGGCCGTCGTTTGATAATGCAAATCAAAGTTATCTAGTCCTTCTATATCGTTTGCATTATCAGGAACAGGAGTCAACCAAGTTAAAGAAGGGTCTGCATAGCTAATCCTTTGACCGATGGCACCATTTTTACTATTTATTAAATCTCCAGCATCCTCTGTTTGGCCGATAGTTATAGAAAAGCCGAGATCAGAAAATACTTGTTCATTCTGATTTTCTAAATTCACATCTGCTCGTCCCAAACTTTGATTACTATCTGCGTCAAAAAGCTCCCACTGACTCTGACCTAATTCCAAGGCATCGCTTTGATCAAATCGCAAGACATATTTGCCGTCTATAACATTCAAGGGGTCTACCACATCGACTACGATGGGAGCTTCTCTTCTATTGTACACGATGGGACCATTGTACAATGATGGCAGGCTCCCTTCTTGCGCTTCTATCAATCTATTTCTTTCTTCCTTAGAAATAGATAAGAATTGACCTCCTGCTCCCCGTCCATCTAATCTAGTCACGATGGGTTGGTCTCCGTATTCAAAGCATACTTCCTGCGCAGAAGGGCTAACAATGTAGGTTTGTATATTTCTACGCCCCTCTATATAAGGAGTTGTCTGTCCTGCTTGATTTACTGGATCAAAAGATTCGTATTCATTAAAAGCATATGCAATAGCCATATAGTAATATGTCTCATCGTTGATAAGGGACTCTCCAGTAAATAAGTCCGTGCTCAATTGGAAGGTTGTTTCTATTCCTTCATTTTCTCCCTCCACCATTAGAGAGGGTACAAACACATCAGGGGGATCAAAGGGGCCAGCATTTGGATTTGGTTCAGGTATCCAATTGTAAATATCAGAAGCTTGATTTTCTATGTCCTTTTGGAACACAATCCTTGCTTTTTCAGGGTTATCAACTTCTTCCCTTGTGACACACTGATCTCGCAACTGATAGACGATGTACCCTTCGAATTTGTATAAGCGTTCATCATCAGGAAAAGAAAGCGGACTAAGTCGGTCTAATTCACTATATCCTTGATTTCTATTATTAGAAGTCACTGGGTCGTTTGATAGTATACCAATTAGTTTTTGATCTTGAGAAATCCAATCCACATCTGGAGCATCTGGACCGTCTATCAAAATATCAAAACAAGAATTAAATAGGTCTTGAGCCATATTATCTGCTTCAAACAGTCTGCCCATATCTGGACAGGGATAAATAACATTAGGCACCCAGGGTACACCAATTATTAATTCATTGATTTGACCTGGATCTAATCTAAATGGTCCTGAAGATTGGACAGTTCTTACATCTTCTAATGGAATATTTTCTGAACACATAGACCATCCATCTGGGTTGTTAGGTTCATCAAAGAAAGCATAGTTTGTTGTTTCTGTCCCCCCAAGTCCTGTTCCCCCAACAGTCAGAGGCGTTCCATCTCTCCATGTACCTGCCATATAATTATAATATTCTTGTGCATTGGTTGGGTCTATCATATTAGAGTTTGCTGTTGCACTCGCTTGATTGAAATAAATGAAAGAACTCATCCCTAATTCAACTAAAGTATCCAAAGGTTGATTAGGTGACGGATTAATGCACTCCCCATTTGAGCCTAAAACTTTAGGGGCCAATGGTCCTCTAAAAAAATCAACACCTAAATAAGGTATCTTATCTCCATAGGTGTTCGCACCTGAAGCACAGTTCGCCCCAGAAGAGCCATCAACAGCATCACTGTTGTATGCATACATAAGATTTCGTGTCGTATCACATCCTATATAGTCATCTTCGCCACATCCTAAATCAACATCGACCCAAATACTAAAAATGGTATTTTGAATACTCTCTTGAGCTCTATTGATCAATTTATAGCGTGTAAAAGTCATATTGTTGAGTTCATCATTGCTTTCAAAAGCAAAAGCTTGAGCTTGAATTTCCATATTCAAAGGATCTCCTCCAGATTCAGTATGCACATTCCCTGCGTCGTTAAATATCCAAAACTCCATCTGATCCGCATAGTTCGGCAGTGAGCAACCTCTTATTTCTATTATCGGGTAATCTCCAAATTGGGGAGTATATAAACCATCTCCATTCTCATCCCAATATGGAGCAAGACCTTGACTTGCGAATGGCAATTCGAAACCAACCGCATCTGCAAAAAATGGATTGGCTTGCCCAGGCCACTCTAATACGCCTTTTGGCATAAGTGCAATATCATAAGGTATATTACCTACTTGCGCTTGTCTGAACTGCGCAATGTGCAAATCTATTTCCTCTCCAGTCACAGAAAATATCCTATCCCAATTAGTACAGCTCTCGAAGAGGGTTGCACCAGAAGCATCTAGTGGCCCTGGCCAATAATCTGAAGACCCATTACCAGTACCATAATCTTGAGCTGCTACTTTAAGATTGCCCGCAGGATCAAAGCCGCCCATCCAAACTGCACCAGCAAATATGGAAGAGACTTCTGGTTCGCCTGGAAGTGGCTTAGGGACAATATACCCAGCAGAACTTCCATCCCACCACATATCGCCTCCAACGAGTAGCTTTGCTCTTACATTATTGATATTTAGTTCTGACTCAGCAGTCGCTTGAGCACAATTTTGAATATAGGATTTGATTTTACTTTTTGAGTTTGGTTTTGGCCTATCGCCACCTCTGAAGGCAAACACTGAAATAAGCAGAAAACTAAATACGGTCGTTAGGAAATATCTCATTTTTCGTTGTTTTAAAGTTAAGCCACAGCAATCGGGGAATCTTCTTCAGCCTAAAAATAGGAAATTTTAAAAAGGAAAACGAGTTAGTATTTTTTATAAATCAGGTTTCTGAATGGGAATTGATCTGCTAAATTTAATGCCAAACAATAGATATTGCTTGGCACTTTAGATAAGGAGATCGTTATTCCACTCTTTATTTCTGTTTCTCCTGCACACTGATTTTAGTTTCTACTGTATACAATTTGCTCGTTTTTTATTCAAGGTTTAACTGCCAAGACACCCCAAATCTATCTTCTACCCAGCCAAATTTTTGACTGAATCCGTAGTTGCCAAGGGGCATCATGACTTTTCCGTTTTCAGATAGTTTTGTGAATAATATTTCTAGCTGGGCTTCGTCTTGGCATTCTACAAAATTGGAGACGGCAGGTGTAAAATCCCAAGCATGGATAGGTGGGCTATCACTGCACATAAATAATTTTCCATTCAATTCAAATGTGGCGTGCATTACGGTTCCTTCCTTGCTCGGGCCTTCTGCTCCCCAACGCTTAAAATCGATTATCCTAGAATTATCAAACAGTGACATATAAAATTTCATAGCTTCTTCTGCATCCTCTTTTTGAAAGGTCAAAAAGGTAGCGATTTGAGTGGTCGTCTTAGCAGCACTTTCTGTTTTAATTTTGTTTAGATGAGCCACCTCCGTTCTCAAGCGACTTAGTTCTGCATTTTCTTCAGCGTTTAATTTGTAGTTTGAACAGCTATAGACCAGCATAGTCAAAAGTAGTATTGTTATTATTCTTATCATTTTAAATATTTCTTCTTTTTTGTAGACAGCAGATTAACTCTTAAAAATACAAATAATCCCCTACAGTCCACACCCCCTTTTCGGACAAGCGATGTGCAAGGGTGAACCCGTAGGGTGAAGACGCCGACCCCTTCAGGGAGGTGGCCGAGCGAATAGCGAGCCCTGAAACGTAGCGACTCTAGCCTTATCTGAGCCTTTTCGGCTCAGATAAGGCTAGAGATGGCCCCCAAAACATTATCCTCGATAAACGAAAAAGGTGCTTAAATACGTTTACTTTTGTATATCTACTCTCGTAAACATGATAATACACCTCTTTTGGAGAGGACTCAATACATATTTATGCAAATCAGAATACTTACAATCTTGTTGGCGCTAGGCTTGGGCGCATTTTCTATACAAGCGCAAGTCAAGAAAAAGATAAGCTTTTACGAGTTGGATGTAATCAAGGGATTATACTTTCAACCCAATACCATAGCGCCTTTCTCTGGCTTAGCTTTTGAAGATCACCCAAATGGCAATCGCCAATTGGAAGTACAGATCAAAGAAGGGAAGATCCACGGTAAAGTAAAAGAGTGGGAAAGAAATGGAAAGAAAGTTTTTCAAGCCGAATATGAATATGGGGTGCAAGTTGGCACTGAAGAACAATGGTATGCGGATGGCTTCAACAAGCTGCTTGTGACCTACCAGAATGGGGTGGCGCATGGTACTTGTATAGAGTGGCATCAGACGGGCGGTAAAAAATCGATAGGCGAATTTGTAAACGGGGAGGAAGAAGGAGAACACAATTGGTGGTATGCTACGGGTAAGCAAGATCAAGTGGTTCGCTATAAAAATGGTAAAGAAGTAGGGCCAATGAAGGCTTGGCATGAAAACGGCATGCTCAAAATCGATGCAAACTATAAGGCTGGAAAACTAGACGGTGACTATGTGCTATGGTACAGTAATGGTCAGAAAAAGGCGCAGAAAAAATTTCGTGACAGTCTGCATATCGGAGAGGCACTCTTCTGGGGCACGGATGGAAGATTGACTGGTAAGAAGGTCTATAACGACACGGGTACACTGCTGCAAGAGTACAACTATAATAGTGGGAGCGTAAAAGTGGGCGAAAAGGGCTTTGTACAGGTGTTTAATACCAAGTCATCCTTCTATAATATAGATTTGCAAGCGGAGGATCGGATTTTCTATATAGACGATGCTGAAGACATCACCTACTCTATAGATGGAATGCTTCTACAGTGTTTTGCCTATCCCAAAGGCAAAACGAAAGAATCTATGGAATTGGAAGCTGAATTTGATGAATTCTTAGCGAAGGAAAAAAAGTTTATTGAGGAAAATACTGGAAGCCAAATAGAGATAAAACAAACTAAAAAGACCACAAGTCAGGGGGCACCTTATTATTATTGGCATTTTGTGTCTCCATCTAGTAAAGATGCAGAACAAAAAGCCAGAACTGTCCAAAGTGAGCATTATTACACATTTTTTTGTAATGAGCAGATATTAAATTTATATTCAGTTGTTACTAATTCTGACGAACCCGTCAAGGTATTAGGAATGCTTACTAAAATAGCGGACACCTTTACGTGCGCCAAAGAGCCAATAGACCTAAATGCACTGAAATAAATAATTAAAGCCATGAGGCAGTTTTTATACATACTAGTTTTATTATTGACTCCGCTTTTCCTTTTTGGGCAAAAGGTAACCTTCTCTGAAGATTTTACCATAAGGCAAGATATAGCCTACTATATGATAGATGATATGGAGGGGGATATGGTTTTATTCAGAGATATACCTCGCGAGCGCAAAATTCATGTTTTGGATGATAATATGCTTACGATCTCAACTACTCCTATAAGTTTTGAATTTAAAAACCCCACTATTCTGGATGTTGTCAAAGCAAGGAATGATGAATTTAGCGTGATATATACCGCGCGTGAACGGGGCATCAAATATCTACGCATCGAAAATTTTGACAAAAATGGAATACTGAAAGATACGCTTACAGTCGAAGACTATTCGAATGTATTAGACATTCCTAGATACAGAGCAGAGAAATCTGATGATGAATCTAAAATTTTATTGTACGATGTGAATGCGGATCGGAGCATCACGGCTATGATGATAGATATAGAAAAACTAGAAGTGCTCTGGAAGAATAAGTTTGACAATTTGAATATTCGCCAGTCTTTTCAAATCAATCAGTTCATCGTAGATAATGACGGTTCTTTTTGTTTGACGCTTCTAAAATCCAATTCAAGTATCAAAAGAAAAGAGGCTCGATTCGAAATATATATTTACAATGAGTCTACCAATATGATGGATCCACTAAAGGTGCCTCTGGAAGGCAATCTAAGTGTGAGTTCGATGTTCAAATTTGATAAACTGAATAATTGTTTAGTGGGTGCTGGCTTATATGCTAAAAAAAATACCATTAAAGCACAGGGTACCTATTATCTAAACGTACCCTTAGACAATAAAGAAAACTATATTTTATCTTATAACCGCTTTGATGATAAATTCATGCGAGACTTTTTGCAAAAGAAAAATGTAAATGATAATTCAGGAATCAACTCTACCGAAATTAGGGACATTATTCTTAGACAAGATGGAGGTGTATTGCTACTAGGAGAAAAAATAGAGACCAAGGGCAGGCAAAATATAAACCAAGCTGTTGACTTCGGACCAGGGAACCGTGCACTGCGTGCAGATTTTTACTACGATCAAATATTCGTAACTTCTATCCATCCTGATGGTAAAAATCACTGGACCAATATTTTTCAAAAAAAGCAATATTCATTTGATGATGGCGGTATCTATTCTTCTTACTTTACCTTTGTGGGTAAGAAAGGAGTTCGTCTATTATTTAATGATGAAATCAGGAGCCAAAGCACTATCTCAGAATTTACTATATCGGGTACTGGACAGTACAAAAGAAGAGCGATTATCAACACAAGTGGTACAGACATCAAACTTCGTGTCCGGGACGCTCTGCAGATTAGTGCTAACGAAATAATAATTCCCAGTCAATTTCGCAATAAGTTGAAGATGGTGAAGTTTAATTTTCAATGA
>CAYZUW010000001.1:0-26666 GCA_964481325.1 uncultured Saprospiraceae bacterium | reverse complement strand
AATTTTCAATGATAAATGGGCAATTTTTAATTGATTACTGGGTTTCCCGTGATGGTAGGGTCTTGATTGAAAATGGTACGGTATGCATCATGTAGTTTAGGAAATTGTTTTTTGAATGCGACTGCATGGGTAAAAAACAAAGTGACAGCAACATGATGTGGGTTTAATCTTTGCACCTTTCTATATTCATTTTTTTGTTCTTCCTCAAACTCTCCTACCTCAGAATACACCTCGTCCATAGCAGGTAGGTTCATATATTGATGAACATAAGTTTTGCTGAATCCCGATATCAATTCTGCTTTTTCCCAAAAATCATCTGGCAAATCTGGAAACTTAATATCTGGGTTATTTTGCTGAAATGCATTGGTGTATTCGTGCAGACCGATGGCATAAGCCCTGTTGCCTAAGCTGTAGTACTGCAATAATTGTTCAGCAGAAAACATAATCACTTTGTCTTCCAAAAAAGTTTCGTTGGTGTGAAAGAAGTCTGGCATTTGAGGTGTAGGGAAGGGTCTTGGATAGACGACTACTTGATCCGTTTTTTTGAGCAACCATTTTTCTTTTCCAAAAGTCATTTGCACTAGACTACTCGCGATAAAGAGCATAATATCTGCTGGCAACCTCCCCAATGGTTTATCGTCATCACTATTGCCCGATGATTTGCTGGAGCCTCCATCAAAATATCCACCTGTATCCTCTCTACCTTTATCTGCCAACTCCCCCATCGGCATGAATTCGTGTGCTCTAAAGTATAATGCTATTCTATTCTGAAATTTTTGTCTTTGTTCTACATTTAGGTTTTGATAGTAAGGTACATGATTGATAAGTAGGAGTTTGAATCCATTAGAGAGCCTGGGTGGCTTCTTGGTCCACCACCACCAGTCTATTTCGCTTCCAATAAAATATAGCAATATACTTATGCCGCCTGAACCTAACGCGACAACCTCCCAAAATCCTGAGTCACTCATTTCAAAATCTACTAAATAGAGTTGATAGACTGCTACGAGGAGTAATATCAAAAAAGGAAGCATTAGTACGCGAGAAGCCATGCGTTTATTGAATTTCTATGTTTGATTCCACCTTGAAAACTCAGTATACTCTAATAAACTGTCAAATTCCTTAGTGAACTCATGTTTGTATTAAAAAAATATTAGTTAAAGAATATAACGCAAAAAAACACAAAAAGTGATAAAATTGAATGTATGGATGTATGTATTTCAGATCCATATAGACAATGGCCAATTCATTTTGCACAGTGCTATACTTCAAACTCTTTCCTTAAGTCATCCAAGTCATAGGTAATAAAACATTTTTTACCCCAAGGGTTTGCGTACGGCATTTCGCAAGCAAATAGTTGGTCAATCAACATTTTTACTTCTGAATCTTCGAGCTTTGTTCCTCGTTTGATGGCGGTACTTCTAGCTAGAGAACCTGCTACTGTAGTCTTGATCTCGCTATTGAGCGTTTTATTTTCACGTTGTTGCTCCACCAATATTTGTATCAATTCTTCAACATTGATATTCTCACTACACTCAGCCGGCAAGCCTTGTAGTACAAAAGTATTGGCACTAAACTCTTGGACATCAAATCCCATTTGATTGATTTCTGGGAGGATCTCTTTGAGTACTTCGCTATCTTGATTATTGAGTGGAATATTGATAGGGAACAATAGTGCTTGTGTATGTTGTTGTTGCTCTCCTACCACTCTGATATACTTTTCGTATAGAATGCGCTCATGTGCAGACTGTTGATCTATTAGCAGATATCCAGACTTAATGGGACTAACGATGTACGAATTATGCAATTGAAAAGAACGTGTTACATTCTGCTTCTCTTCAGGGATGAGTTCTTCCTGCCCCCATTGGCTGGCAATAGTAGTCACCTCTTCGGCGAACTCTTCCTCTGGTATGGTCATCGGGATATCGCCGAGGCCTTTATAGAGTTTTTCCCAATTTTGAATATTGCTAGATTCCACGCTATTAGTACTTGGGGATCTACTACTTGTACTGGGTGTAGAGGTGGGGCTCCCACTTGGGTTCCAATTCATTTCAGTCGTCTGCCCTCTTTGTATTTGACTACCTTGCGAGTAGGCTTGGCTTATTTGAGTGTCTTGCTCAAAGTCCAATGTTGGGGTGATACTATATTGCCCTAAAGCATGCCTAGCGGCTACACGTAAATAATTATATATTATCTTCTCATCCTCAAATTTGATTTCTTGCTTGGTAGGGTGCACATTGACGTCAATAATCTTAGGATCCAATTCCATGAAGATCACATACAAAGGGTAGCTATCTTCTGGCAATAGCCCTTCATAGGCATTCATAATCGCATGGTGCAAATACCCTGACTTGATAAAGCGATTGTTGACAAAGAAAAACTGCTCCCCTCTCGTTTTTTTTGCGTACTCTGGTTTGGAAACAAACCCAGAGAGCTTGACTACATCGGTGTCTTCACTCATGGGTACCAATTTCTTGTTACCATTGTTGCCTAGTACCCCGACTATTCGCTGTCGCAAGTTGGCCACTGGGAGATGGTATAATTCATTTTGGTTATGATGCAAACTAAAAAACACATTAGGATTGGCTAAAGCTACCCTAGAAAATTCGTCTATGATATGTCTATTCTCTACAGAATTGGTTTTTAGAAAATTTCTCCTTGCAGGAATATTGAAAAACAGATTTTTGATACTAATACTGGTCCCAACTTGACACTGGCAGGGTTCCTGTGAGATTACTTTAGAGCCTTCAATGATAATCTTAGTGCCTAATTCTTGGTTCTCTTGTCGAGTTTTCAATTCTACTTGAGCAATAGCCGCGATAGAAGCAAGCGCTTCCCCTCTAAAACCCATAGTCGTCAGCGCAAAAAGATCGTTTGCGTTTTTTATTTTAGAGGTAGCGTGTCGTTCAAAACTCATCCGCGCATCGGTCTCGGTCATCCCTTTTCCATTATCCACTACTTGGATTAGCAGCTTACCCGCTTCCTTGAGGACAAGCTTTATTTCTGTAGCCCCTGCGTCGATAGCATTCTCAAGTAGTTCTTTCACAGCAGAAGCTGGTCTTTGGATAACTTCTCCAGCGGCGATTTGGTTAGCAATAGAATCCGGTAATAGTTGGATGATATCCGACATAGTTGATAACGTAAATTTACAGATAAAAGAGGTAATTGATTGGAATCAACCAGTTATGGCTGGCTTACTCGAAATATTCCAATATGATCTGCGAATTTACATTAAGTAATACATATGCAAGCAACCCAAGTGCCAATATTATTGCAATTAGTGTAAAATTTGATCTGCGTTTGGCAGCCATTTGAGTTTGCGCTAGACTCCCTCCCCGATTACGTGCATTTCTGAAGCTTCCAGACAGGCGTCCTTTCACATCATCAGCTGTAGCATTTTCCTTGCGAGCTTTCAACTCTGCCAATCTCCGTTCTATGCGTTCCTTTTCGGGGTCCCAAAACCTTGGTTTATAGTCATATTGACTTGGATTGGGTGTTTTTAAAAATTTGAATAGAGCCATGCTAAGTATTTAAGTACTTCTAAGATACAGATTCATTTTTACAAATAAGTGGTGTGTAGCCCTTTTGTAATAAAATAGTCGGATAAATAGAATGATTTGGAGGCTCCCCCTAACGGGGTCAGGCTATTCGCCACTACACTTCGTTTCGGTCCTGCTCCTGCCTATCGGCGAGGTTTGGACGTCCCAATGCCTAAGACACGCCGCCTTTGCACTTATCGGGACTGGCTACTATCCTTAGCCCGGGGTTTATACTCAAAGGAAAGTGAGTATATATGCTCTGACAACTAGGATTTTATCTATGCAAATAATATATGCCCCTATAAATAGCACAAATATTATTTTTTGACGTAAACACTTATTGATTAAGGACAGGATTAAACTTACCTTTGCGGTCTATTGTTTTATGATAGCAGAACATATATATATCAATGAGTGATTCCATCAAGCATGAATGTGGGATAGTGCTTATACGATTACGTAAGCCTCTTTCATACTACAACAAAAAATATGGTACTCCATTTTATGGGTTATCGAAGCTGTCTTTACTGATGCAAAAACAGCGAAATCGTGGGCAAGACGGCGCTGGTATAGCCACCATCAAGTTGGATCCAGAGCCAGGCACAAAATACATCAGCCGTAAAAGAAACATCACTCCCAATAACTATCTATCCGATTTATTCAAGACAGTTTATAAAAAATTCCATAAACTATCAGATAAAGAACTAAAAGACACGGCCTACCTGAAACGCAATTATCCATACATGGGAGAGTTGCTTATGGGTCACCTGCGCTACGGAACACACGGTGATAATAGTGTAGAGACTTGCCATCCTTTTTTAAGACAAAACAACTGGATATCAAGGAACTTGGTACTCGCTGGAAATTTCAACCTTACTAATGTAGAAGAGCTCTTTGGAGAATTGGTAGAACTGGGCCAATACCCCAAGCAAATGTCCGACACAGTTACCGTATTGGAAAAAATAGGCCACTTCTTGGACGATGAAGTACACCGTCTACATACATGGTATAAAGCCGACAACTACAATACAGCTGAATTGAATGCCCTAATTTTTGAGCATTTAGATGTCCAAAGGATGCTAAAAAGAGCCTGCCGTAAGTTTGACGGTGGATACGTGATGGCGGGTATGATAGGGCATGGAGACGCATTTATGATGCGTGATGCTCAAGGAATTAGACCTGGTTTTTACTACCAAGACGAAGAAGTAGTTGTAGCTGCTTCTGAGCGCCCTGCGATACAAACCGCGTTTAATGTTCATCATTCTTTAGTACATGAGATACCAGCTGGTAAGGCTCTAATCATAAAGAAGAGCGGCAAAGTTTGTCTCAAAAGAATCCATAAGAAAAAAGAAATAAGTCCGTGCTCGTTTGAGCGAATCTACTTTAGTAGAGGAACAGATAGAGATATCTATACTGAGCGGAAGATGCTAGGAGAAAAATTGGCTAAGCAGGTACTTAAGTCTGTAGACTATGACTTAGACAACACCGTATTTTCATTTATCCCGAATACAGCAGAAACTTCTTTTTACGGTCTTATCCAAGGAGCAGAACGTGAACTCAATAAGCAAAAGCAAAAACAGATCATAAAATTGGGAAAAAACCCGAAAGAAGATAGCATTAATAAGATACTCAGTAAGCAAGTACGCGTAGAAAAATTGGTGGTCAAAGATGCCAAGCTGCGTACTTTTATAACCAATGGTGAATCCAGAAACGATCTTGTATCTCATGTATACGACGTCACCTATGGTATTGTCAAAAATGAGAATGACACATTAGTTTTAATTGACGATTCTATTGTTAGAGGTACTACCCTCAAAACAAGTATCATAAAGATTGTTTCTCGTTTGCGTCCAAAGAAAATCATAATTGTTTCTTCTGCTCCTCAGATTAGGTACCCTGACTGCTATGGTATTGATATGTCTAAGATGGGTGAGTTCGTAGCCTTCAAGGCGCTTATTGCCTTGCTCAAAGAAAATGGTAAAGAAGATTTGCTGCACAAAACATATAAAAAGTGTAAGGCACAAATGAAATTGCCTAAAGAAAAGATGACTAATCAAGTGAAAAAGCTTTATGATCTTTTCTCTTATGAAGAAGTAAGCAAAAAAATTGCAGAAATCATTACTCCTGAAGGTATCAAACCTGAGATAGAAGTGATTTTTCAGACGATTGAAGGCTTGCACAAATCTTGTCCAAATCATCACGGTGATTGGTATTTCTCAGGCAACTACCCTACACCTGGTGGAACAAAGGTTGTCAATAAGTCTTTTAATCTCTATATGGAAGGAAGTAATAAGAGAGCGTACTAATGATCTTTTTTGCACCTATTCTTTGAAAAGAAAAGGGTAAGAATGCAAAAAACGTGATTAGTTAAATATGTAATCTCTAAGCATCTAGTTCTAGTAAATGGGCCAAGTTTGCGTCTTCCCAAACAGGTATCGAGATCGCTCCATCCCAGTTTTTATTTGCAACTTCTATTTCAGATATATCAAATTTATTTTGCTCCATGAAAGAAAAGTTAGGAAACTGAGTGCTTAAATGCTTGGCCAAATATTCTTGCTCCGGTTGACCAGGCGTAGGAATAAGGATAGCTGTTTTTTGCATAGCTACTAGATCCATAATGGAGGTATACCCTGACCGGCAAACAAGCAATCGACTTTCTGCTATCAATTTTTGCAACACTTTAGTTTCGACCAAGTCGAATACATCCAAATTACTGTTAGTCTTTGATGGGCCGGACATTTCCACATTTGTTCCACGCACAAGGCAGCATTTACCTTTCAGCTTTGATTGCTGATCTATAATTATATTTTCCAACATAGTTCTCTGTGGCTCTGGTCCAGAAAGCACAAAAGCCACATCATATTTTGGAGCTATATCGACATATTCAAATCTACTCAAAGGACCGACATAGTGTACAGGTATAGATACAGAAGCATTATGACTTAGCAAGCCAGAGAGATTAGGCTTGCCTTCTAAGTCTGGCACCCAACATACATCAAAGTGTTTTATAAATTGATGCAGAAATTTATTAGCCGTGATGGACTGCCATTTTTTTCTACTAGGTATATTCAACTGATGGGTCATGAAAATAGACTTCACATTTTTATGATGAAGGCCATATCTATTATCACTAATGATGAAGGAAGGATGGTACTTATGTACTAGTTCATTTAGTATTTTTTCTTCTCGATGTATAGCTTTTAACATGCCAATGCAGTAGCGCATCATATTTAAAACCATGCTACGGTATTTATACTTTACATTATACCCTGGCAGTGTTACAAATGTAAGAAGTGGGAATTCTTTTTTGAGTAAAATCAAGGCATCTTCATCCGAGCAAATGATAATTTCAAAATCTAGGCGGATTAATGAGCGTATGATAGGGATAGAACGAGTAGCGTGGCCTAAGCCCCAATTTAACACTCCATAGATAATAGCCTTTTTCACGGCACTAATTTAGCCTAATTTCATCGTCATTTGCGTCATAAAACTTATAAGTTGCTAGAGGGAAGTCTATATCTTGAGATATTTTGACCCACTTAAAGTGCTCTTTAAACCACTTCATCTGGACGCTTTTCAAAAAGCCTTGTCGCAGGTAAGAATAAATATATGGATGCACTTTCAGTTTTATCTTTGAAGAAGGTCGTGATTGCAAGATAAACTTTAGGTCTCTTTCTATTATGTCTGTTATTAGAATTGTAGAATTAACTTTTCCCGTTCCATTACAGGAAGGGCAATGCTCTGCAGTATTTATTTTTACAGCTGGTCTCACTCTTTGGCGCGTAATCTGCATCAATCCGAACTTGCTCAAAGGTAGAATAGTGTGTTGCGCACGATCTTTTTTCATAGCAATTCGCATCGCTGTTACTAACTTCTTTCTATTTTCTGCTCCTTTCATATCGATAAAATCGATGATGATCAGACCACCAATATCTCTCAATCGTAATTGTCTTGCTATTTCCTCAGCAGATTCTAAATTTACGTTGAGAACAGCTTCATTGGTGTTTTGGCTACTCATCTTATGGCCACTGTTCACATCAATAACGTGCATAGCTTCTGTATGCTCAATCACTAGATAAGCGCCACTAGCCATTGTAGCTGTTTTTCCGAAAGAAGATTTGATTTGTTTGGTCACACCATGATTATCAAATAAAGGTCGATTAGACTTATGGAGATTAAGTATATTTTCTTTATGTGGAGCAATATTATGGAGGTATGATTTCATGCTACCATAAATATCTTGATCGTTGACTACTATTTTATTGAAAGACTCGCTGAGCATATCCCGCAATAAGCTAGATGTTTTATCCAACTCACTCATTAATTTCAGCGGTGGAGTGGCTCCTTGGAGTTCATTGAAGATTTGCTCCCATCTTTCCATCATGAAGTTGAGTTCTTCGTGAAGATCGGCCACTTTCTTACCTTCAGCAGCTGTTCTTACTATAAGGCCAAAGTTTTTTGGTTTTATGGATTCTACTAAATTTTTGAGTCTTTTACGCTCTTCTAGATTTCCCAATTTTTTAGAGACCGCTACCACATTGCTAAAAGGAGTGAGTACTAAAAAGCGACCTGGAATAGTCATTTCGCAACTCAATCTTGGCCCTTTGGTAGAAATAGGCTCTTTAAGAATCTGAACAAGTATAAACTGCTTTTTGGATAAGACCTGGTCAATCTTACCGTGCTTATGGATCTCATTTTCGAACTCAAAATGATCTAACCTGTGGGTATTGGTTTTGCCTTTGACGACATTATCCGTATACTTCAGTACAGAACGCAATTTTGGTCCAAGATCAGTATAGTGTAGAAATGCATCTTTGTTGTGTCCAATATCCACAAAAGCAGCATTAAGCCCAGGCATGAGCTTTTTAATACGGCCTAGAAAGATATCACCAACAGAAAACTGGGTATTGGTCTTTTGGTAATGCAACTCAACCAACTTCTTGTCTTCGAGAAGCGCTATTTCAACATTTGTAGGTGTTGAATTTATTATTAATTCCTTATCCACAAACTCTAAAGTTTAGAAACTTGTGCTTAACCTTGTGTATTTACCTGCAACACTTGCAAATAGTCATTCCATAAATAATGGAATATAAAAATAGGAAGACCCATCTAAAATGCAACATTGCTTTAGAACAGGTCGAAAACCGGATAACTAAAAATAGGATCAAGACTAGACAGGCCACACTATAATAGTGCAGCTATGTAGATCATGATAGTCCTAGAATAATCTTATTCTAGGATTATCTTTTCTTGGTTTTGTGTCTGTTCTTTCTAAGTCTCTTTTTTCTTTTATGCGTCGAGATCTTATGACGCTTTCTTTTTTTACCACAAGGCATAACAAAAATCTTTTGTTAATATATAATTAAAATATTCTAAATCAATTTACATGCTGCACTTTGCTTGATAAGGACCTGCTGACGCTACTTTACCAAGCTTTGTCAAAACGTCCAACATCATACAATTGGCAGTTTTATTTTCAGGCTCCAAAGTTAATACTTTTAATAGCCTTCCTTCTGCTTTTTCAAATTGATTGGTTTGCATACCGAATCTAGCTAAAGTAAGAAGGACGCTCGTATTTTCTGGTTCCTCTTTATTCATTTTCAACAACATTTGAATTCCTTGCATAGGATTTGATGCTGAGGGATACTCTGCGTAACAAATCGCTAGGTTGATACGATGCTGAGTGTTCTCTGGATTCAAAGATATTGCATTCTCAAAAGCTTTAATTGCATTTTGACTACAAAACTTCTTGAATTTATCTTTTTTCGCCGTCTTTAATCCCAGCGTAAGCGTAGTTCCAGCAATGGACCAGGCTTGCTCTGTATTTTCGGACTCTGCTATTTTGAGAGCATAGAAACCAGAAATATCTGCTCTTTTGTACTGATACCATGTTGAAGCGATATCTTTATATACACTTATTCTAATAGAATCATTTTCTGATTCTGACAATTTTGATTCTAACGAAAGCAATTCTGCAGTTTGCAGAGGTGAAAGTGATGGTTTAGCATCTTGTAAAAGCGCAGAAATATCTGTGCTTTCAGCATTTAGTGCTCTTGTCTTTTCAGCACTTTTAATTTCACTTGGCTTTGCGCTACCTCCAAAGAATAAACCTAGAAACAATAAAACTGATGAAAAAATTAATACAGCTTGGCCTTTGTTCATACCTTATTGTCTTAGGAGAAAAATTAGCTTTCTTTTTCGCTATTATCATCAGGAAGAGCTTGCACTTTGGTTTTTACTTCATCGATAAAAATCTTGGCAGGCTTAAAAGCAGGAATAAAGTGTTCCGGAATCTCAATAGCAATATTCTTTTTAATATTGCGGCCTATCTTCTTTGCTCTTTTCTTGATGATAAAACTACCAAATCCTCTCACGTATACATTTTCACCTTCTGCTAGTGTACTTTTCACCTCCTTAAAGAATGACTCTAAGGAAACCAAAACATCAACTTTGGCAATACCTGTTTTTTCTGAAATTGTCGCTACTAAATCTGCTTTTCTCATTTTATTTTAGGTTTTTTTGGTCATTACTTAATTGGGGCATCTTTCAAAGTGCAAATGTCGGTTTTTTTTCGGTCAAAAAAAAGCCTCTTTAAGTTCAAATTGATAAAATTAAAGCGCATTTGTAGAATAGAGTGCATAAATATTACAACTATATGATAATCAGACAGTTTTACACCTATAAATAGGTCAAAACGTCTAAAAACGAACATAATAATGTAGAACAGCTTTTATTATATATTTGTGCTACAATAAAACATTAAACCTTATGCTACTATCTATGACCGGCTTCGGAAGAGCAATACAGTCTTTTGACTCGAAGAGTATTACTGTCGAACTACGGTCTCTAAACTCAAAATTCACTGATGTTCGACTCAAAATTCCTCAGAATTACAAGGAAAAAGAACAAGAGATTAAAAAAATCATTCTAGATAGAGCAGAAAGGGGAAAAGTAGATGTACATATCGAAATTCAAGCAGTAACTGGGGCAGAGCAATTTTCTTTAAATACACCTCTATTTAAAAAATATATAAAAGAAATAAAGCAATTGGCCAAAGAAGATGACATTCCTCTAGGAGATATTATCCCAGCTGTGTTGAGACTCCCTAATGTTGTCATGCCTGGAATTGATGACCTTGATGAAAAAGAATGGGCAGTTGTACTTAGCACCTTACAAGAGGCATTGGATAGCTTTACGGCCTTTCGTAAGCAAGAAGGAAATGTACTAAAAACAGACATGATTACTCGGATCCATAGCATAAAAGCTAATCTAGAAAAGATAGCGCCACACGAAAAGGATCGCATTGTTAAGATAAAAGAGAAGATGATGCGAAGCTTAGAAGATTTTCTAGGAAAAAAGAATGTAGACAAAAACAGATATGAGCAAGAAGTACTTTTTTATCTTGAAAAGATAGACATCAATGAAGAGAAAGTACGATTGTCTCAACATTGTGATTACTTTCTGGAGCAACTTGGGAATGATAAGATTGCAAAGGGAAGAAAATTGAGCTTTATCAGCCAAGAAATTGGTAGAGAGATTAATACCTTGGGGTCTAAAGCCTATTCATCCGATATTCAACGTCATGTTGTCAATATGAAAGATGAGTTAGAAAAAATTAAAGAGCAAGTAGCAAATTCTGTTTAATGGATACAAAGGATAAGTTCGAAGGAAAAATCATCATATTTACAGCTCCTTCAGGTTCTGGGAAGACTACTATAGTTCGACATTTACTCAAAAAGTATGACTTTTTAGGTTTTTCAGTTTCAGCTACGAGTAGAAAAAAAAGGGAAAAGGAGGTTGATGGAAAGGACTATTACTTTTTAAGCGAAGAAAAATTTCGCAAAAAGGTTGAAGAAGGTGCTTTTGTAGAATGGGAAGAGGTCTATCCTGGCAAATTCTATGGCACTTTAAAATTAGAAATAGAACGTATCTGGTCAAAAGGTAAACATGTTGTGTTTGATATCGAAGTAAAGGGAGCTACCAACATAAAGAAACTGTATCCGGATAACTCCTTGGCAATTTTCGTAAGACCACCATCTATTTCTGCATTACGTGAGAGATTATTGGGAAGAAAAACCGAATCTAAAGAAATGCTTCAAAAGAGATTAGCACGAGCAGAAGAAGAAATGACCTATGAAAATACCTTTGATAAGGTATTGATAAACGATTTATTAGAAGTTGCATTAGAAGAAGCGAAACGATTTACTGAATCATTTTGTATTAAAAAAAATAGAACTGATACTCATGGAAGCACTTACCACTAACGGAATAACAATAGGAGTAGAATCTTTCTATCAGAAAAAACATTCTAATCCTAAAGAAAAAAGATTCATACATTCTTATAAAGTCACCATAAGCAATGAAAAGGACTCTACTGTCAAATTAGTGTCCCGGCATTGGTATATTGTGAATGGCCCTGGTGTGGTACGAGAAGTCTCTGGAGAAGGGGTTATTGGCAAACAACCTACTTTATCTCCAGGTGAGAGTCACGGTTATGTATCTTGGGCTCCCATCTCTTCTGACATTGGTAAAATGTATGGTTATTACACCTTCAAGGATATGGACACTAATGAAATGTTCTTGGTAAACATTCCTGAGTTTAGACTAATAAACCCAGGGATTCTAAACTAATAACCCCTATTCGATCATTTATTTTTCTTCTCACCCCAGTGTAGACTAGCTAAGCTTTCAGTACACCATTGTTTTTAGGGTGTATATGGATCAAGGATTTCCAATTTATTTCAGGGTTTTCAAGGTTACATCTTGCTATTTATCGTTTAATATCACTTGTATTTAACGCTTAACATAGCGTCTAACGCTATACCAAAAGTGAATATTCCGATTAGAAAAGGTATATATTTGCTTTGTAGTCAACAATAAATTCAAAATTTAACATCCCTGCTCGAACTTTAATAAAACATTAAAGAAGATAGGTGTCCTAACGTACAATATATAAATCTGTGGCTATGTTTTTTATAGAGCCTATAAAAAACTATTTTTGTGGAATACATGAGTCTACTCCGAAAAGTCTCGAAACCACAAAATGACTCTTTTGGCGATATTTTTCATTTTCTCAATCCACTGATGCTCAAGCATCACTGAATTTCGAGAATAAAAAATCTCATCCAAAATAGCCCATTTTTTGAAATCCGCTGCTTTCCAGAGTAGACTCATACATATATTATTAATTTTCATATTTGCATATGTTTCGTTCCCTATTGACCATCGTAATTGCTCTTTTCTCTTGTATTCAAATCCATGCGCAAGCTAATGCACTTGTCAAAGGAGTAATAAAAAATGTTACTGGAAACCAACAATTCATTAGCCTACATGTAAATCAGAAATATCTTACAGGTCATACGGATGACTACTATAGCAATATACTTGAGGATGGAAGTTTTGCATTTGCGGTAGAGATGAATGAAGCGCAGCTGATCAGCATGGTATTCAATCAAAATAGAGGCTATGTATATCTAGAACCTGGTGATACCCTCATTGTTAACTGCTCTGCGAGTGACTTTCAATACTCATTTGAATTTGATGGTAAGTCTAAAGCAAATAACGATTATCTGAGGGAATACTATAAAATGAACCCTACAGAGTCCAATGCTTTCAAGTTAGTTCAATACCAGCAAAATCAATTTTGGTACACCTTAGCTCCTGAGATGGATCTGAAGATGAGAGATTTGACCGAAGACGAATTTGTCTCTTATCTAGGTACAAGAAGGCAGAATGCACTAAGTCATCTTTTTTCTAGTTCCAGTAACCTATCTGGAGAGTTGAGTAAAGAATTCAATGAATATATTTCTGCGGAAATTAATTTTGATTGGGCCTACCATATGATGGCACACGGACATGTTTATCGAAAAATAAAAAACATAGATGCATCCCAATATTACACTTTCCTAGATAATATGACAGATATGAAAGGTAAAATTGGAAATCAATTTTATCGACAGTTCTTACTAGCTAAAATTGATAGAGCCTATGAGTTACATGAAGAAAAGGCAAGCAATCCCTATGCAGGAAAATATGAATTCGCTGCCAAATACTCTACTGGTGAAAAAAAGGCCTATTTACAATCGGAGATGATTGGCAGTGCGTTTAGTAAGCGTTATATCGCGGAGACCATTCCCTTGTTTGAAGCATTTTTGAATAATGAAAAGAATGATGCCTTTGGAGGAAAAGTAGTGGCTGCCTATGAAAAAAGTCTGGTTAATGCCATCGGAACTCGTGCCTCTAACTTTGTAATCAGAAACCCAGGAGAAGAAGAAGTCTCTCTTTCCTCTTTATCAGGAAAGACAGTGTATCTCAATTTCTGGGCAAGCTGGTGTAGACCATGTATGAAAAAAATGAATGAGTTGAAGCCACTAGAACAAGAACTCAAATCAAAAGATATTGAGTTTATACACATCTCGTTTGACAAAAGTGAAGCAGCTTGGAAAAATGCTATTTCTAAGAATGGTTTTCAAGGAACCCATGTAATTGTTCCTGAAGGTGTGGAATCAAGTATCGCCAAAGAGTATGAGATAAAATCCATTCCCCAGTATTTCATTATAGACAAGCAAGGTAACTTTGCTGAAAAGCCTGTCCTCAATACTATTAAAGATTTAAAGAAGACCTTAGTGTCTACTTCAGAGCGGTAATCACTCTTATTAAAAATTTCAATTGATGTTGAATTCGAATAAACCTACATTGCTTCTTATTTTAAGCCTGGCTTTCTTATTTGTCGGTTCAAGCCTATTTGCACAAGATGATGAGACATTTATTCACGTAGATGTCTTGCCTTACTTTCCTGGCTGTAATGATTTTGAAGGTAATCCAGATGGCAAACGTAGATGTTCTAACGATAACCTTATAGGGTTTATATCGACCACGCTTAAGTATCCAGAAGAAGCAAAAGAGCAAGGTATTTCAGGCACTGTTATCGTTAGTTTTGTGGTGCAAAAAGATGGCTTCATCAAAGACGCATTTATTTTGAAAGATATCGGAGCTGGATGCGGTGAAGCGGCGGTAGCCCTTGTCGATAAAATGCCACGGTGGGAAGCTGGAATCAAAGATAACAAGAAGGTAAATGTCAAATTGAATCTACCCATCAAGTTTTCTTTTTCTGGTCAAGGCACTACTTCAAAGTATCGCTTACTATGGGGAGAAATAAAGGGAAAAACAATCACTAAAAAAGAAATCAAGAAAAATCTTCTTAATTCTGTCGCGGTGAGAGGTCCATACGGAGAGAATGTTCAAGCAACTGAAATAATAGTGGCTTATGAACGAAAAAAGAAATTTCTAGATGCCGTGGGGCAAAACAAAATGGATGATAACCAACGCTGGGTGCTTAAAAGGGCGCGTAAAGGAGGTATCATTACCTTTTCTGCGACTATACAAGAAGATGGAGAATTTATAGAAGTAGATCGAGAATTCAGCGTGGTTAAAAAGAAAAAGGAAACGGCTATAGTTCAAGAGGAAAATTAGATTAACGCAAAGTTTACTGAATTGAACAAGCCAGCTAAGAAATGATTTTCCTAGCTGGCTTGTTTGTTTTGCCTATTGCTTTCACTACCCAAATTATAATATCAAAAGAGTTCTCCTTGTTTGGCGAAAGAAGCTGGATTTTCTAGTTCTAATAGTGCTCTTTTGGTTTCGAGGCCATAGAAATATCCTGTAAGGTCTCCCGACTTGCCAATCACTCTATGGCAAGGAACAATGATGGCAATAGGGTTATGTTTATTGGCTAAGCCGACCGCTCTTACCGATTTTGGGTTGCCAATCTTATGAGCGATACTGGAGTAAGAGGTAGTCGTACCGTGTGGAATTTCTTTCAATGCATTCCATACTTGCACCATGAATTCGGATTTATCCTCATAGTCTAAGGGAATATCGAAGGCTGTCCTTTTTCGTGCAAAGTATTCAGTGAGCTGTATTTTGCATGCTTCTACAATAGCGTTGCCTGGTTGCGTGTGTGTAGGTAAGTCTACTCTCTTGACCCTTGTAATGCCTTTGTCAGAAGCTTCTATCTGTAGGTAACCTATGGGTGTGTCTAAAAACATGAGAGGTATTTATAATGGACTATCTCCAATAATAAGGGAGAAATTTTTATTTCTATAAAATAAACGGTATAATTTTTAATCTTTGTGGCAAAGAAGCACTATGGCTTACAAAAATACTCAAAAAAAATATAAAAATCGCCGCGAGAAGCTGGCTTGGCATATTCGCAATGGGCGTATTATTATTTTGTTTATCTTTCTTGCTATCTTTTTCTTAGCTGTACGAAATTTGGATTATTTGAGTTTTGTGTTCAAGACTTATTTTGTGTATTGATTGAAGAGTTGTTTAGTTGTTGAATCGTTTATTTGTTTAGATGGCTTTTCTTGCTTGTACCTTTAGCAACTTGTTCGTTTTACCACCTAAGGAACCCTAAGACTAAGCTAACTCGAACAAGGCACCTAAGGCTTCTCTTTCTTGTTCCTTGAGCAGCTTGTTCGTTTTTTATTTTCCTTTTTTTGCTCGAACGATAGCAGCGATATGCACCTCCCTAGACCGCCTGTGAAGCCGTGTCGGTCGATGGCTCCGACGATAGGAGGAGACGGCGAAAGACACACTTTTCTGGCTGAACGGCGGTATAGGGTGGTGCATACAAGCGGATAGCGTGGTGTGCGCAGATAGGTGTGTAGGCACGCGCCCAAACAACAAACTAGAAGATTACTGTAAGATTCTTTTGAAGAAGGAGCGCTCCCAAAGTCCTGCTATGGTCGTGAATATTAGAAGTAAAACTGAGCTAAAGAGCATTGTCGTCCAGCGACCGAATTCGAGGTAATCCAAGGCATATTTATTAACGAAGTAGAAGGCTACCGCGAGGAGGATGAGGCCTAGTATTTTGTCCATACGGTAAGGAATGGGAAAGAATCGCCTGCCCACTAGGTATCCCAGCGTAGCATAGGTACCAAAGGTAAAAAAGGCTGCCCAGGCGGCGGCAAAATTCCCAATCTTGGGTATGAATATGATATTAACCGTGAGACTTATGATGGCGCCGACGATGGCTATCCATGCACCGACGATGGTCTTGTCTTTGATTTTATACCAGACAGAAAAATTGTAGTACAGGCCCAAAAAGAGATAGGCCAATAATAATATTGGTAGCACGTTCAAACCACTTCGGAAATTAGCGCCGCGGATAAGGATTTTTTTTAGCTCAGGTTCGTAAAACAGCACGAACAGAAAAGCAAAACAAGCTACGAAGGTGAATGCCCGCGCTACATCGGCATAGGTTTGAGTAGCGTTCTTATCTGCGGCTTGGCGAAAGAAAAAGGGTTCCGCTGCGTAGTTGAAGGCTTGGGTGAAAAGTTGCATAATAACCGCAAACTTGACGGCGGTATTGTATAATCCCGCTTGTATCTCTCGCTCTTCTTCTGAGCCTGGGGCAAGGATATTAATCAACCATCGGTCGGAAAATTGACTGATGACTCCTGCTAGTCCCACCACAATAAGAGGCAATGCATATCGTATGATACGGCCTAATGCTGATCGGTCAATCGTCCATTTATTTTTGAGAATCTCTGGCAATAAAAAGAGAAATGTACAGCCGCTCGCTAAGAGATTGGCTAGTAAGACAAACTCCAGCTTGCGGTCGTCCGAATACGCTAACCAGGAGAGATTTAAAGACGGCAATAGCTCTAGAAAAAAGAATAGTAGGCCAAGGTTGATAATCACAGCCACTATCTTAAGCATAGAAAACTTGACGGCACGCTCTTCCAGTCGTAGTCTCGCAAAAGGTAGTGCCACCAATATATCTAATGCACTTATCAGTAGCATAATCTTGACATAGGGTGCATCTTCTACTTTGGACAAGATGCTAGCAATACCTTCTGAAGAAAACCAAAGCACCCCCATAATGATAGGTACAAGGAGAAACAAGCTACTCAAGGTGGTGGAGTAGATTTTTTCGAGCGCCCCTTTCTCACTACCAAATCTGAAGAAAGAGGTTTCCATTCGAAAGGTTAACAGTACCAATAATAAGGCAGCAAAGGAATACATCACCCCATGTATACCATATTGTCCAGGCGCATCATTGAACTTATTCGTCAAATAGGGTAAAATTATAACCAGATTGAGCACCCTCGGCAGGACGCTCCCCAGACCATATATAATGGTCTGCCCAGCTAATTTTTTCATCATTGACATCGTCTGTATTTGTACAACAATATTACGGGAAAGATTTGATATTGATTTAGAAAAAGGGATTAGGTTTTAGGGGCTAGCGAACAAGGTACTAGGCGCTAGGTACTAGGTACTAGGTACTAGGTACTAGCTATGACGTGTTCGCTAAGTTCACTCGGATAAGAGGATAGCTGCTAGTACCTAGAAGAGGCTACTTCCTTGAAAAACAGTATAAAATAGTACCTTTGTAGCTTTGATAAAAATACAAGTGAAAGAATACCATATGATTGACTTTGAATTACTAGACAATATCTGCAAAACGCCGGGCACATCAGGATACGAAAAGCGCATTCGGGATTTGGTTATTGAGAAAGCGACTCCGCTGTGTGACGAACTCCAAGTAGACGCCATGGGCAATGTCCTTGCCATCAAAAAAGGCAAAAAGAGCAAGCGAGTCATGGCGGCTGCGCATATGGATGAGATAGGATTTATAGTGACTCACATCGACGACGATGGGTTTATTCGCTTTCATACTTTAGGGGGATTTGACCCTAAGACTTTGACTTCTCAGCGCGTCATCGTGCATGGCAAGAAGGATATCATCGGGGTTATGGGAACCAAGCCTATCCATATTATGCGCCCAGAGGAGCGCTCTAAGGTTGTACCGATTAGTGATTACTTTATCGATACAGGTATGCCCAAAAAAGAAGTAGAAAAATATATCTCCCTCGGCAATGCCATCACGCGAGAGCGCGAAATGATAGAAATGGGGGACTGCATCAATAGCAAATCGCTCGACAATCGTATCTCGGTATATATCCTGCTCAAGACGCTGGAGGCACTCAAGGGCAAGTCGATTCCTTATGATTTTTATGCCACTTTCACCGTGCAGGAGGAAGTAGGACTGCGTGGAGCGATTTCCTCAGCAGGTCATGTAGACCCAGATTTTGCTTTTGGTCTAGATGTGACGATCGCCTATGATGTCCCTGGTGCGCAGCCACATGAGATGATCACGCGACTCGGTCAGGGGACGGCTATCAAGGTGATGGATGGTTCTACGATATGTGACTACCGTATGGTGGACTACATGAAAAAAACAGCAGACAAATCCAAGATTAAGTGGCAGGCAGAGATATTACCGAAAGGTGGAACCGATACGGCTGGGCTGCAGCGCTATGGCAAGAAGGGTTCTATCGCAGGTGCGATTTCTATCCCACTTCGAAATATGCATCAGACTATAGAAATGGTCAATAAAAAAGACGTGGAGGCGAGCATCAAACTACTCGTCGCTTGTGTCAAAGGACTAGATAAGTACAAGTGGGACTTTTAAGATAGACCGTCATGTGGAAAGAAGAAGACAATACACTCAAGGCCAGCTACAAATTTTCGGATTTTAACGAGGCCTTTGCCTTCATGACCAGCGTAGCGATTGCGGCAGAGAAAGCCAACCATCATCCTTGGTGGAGCAATGTCTACAACACCGTCAATTTTGAACTTTGCACACACGACGCGGGTAACACCGTCACCCAAAAAGACCGCGACCTTGCCCAGACTATAGACCATTTATACCAAAAATATAAGTAGACAAACTCATGGCATTTATATCCAAATTACCCCAGCAGGAAGTCAGCATCTTTAGTATAATGTCTGCTCTCGCTCGGGCGGAGGTTGCCATCAATTTGTCTCAGGGTTTCCCCAATTTTGATTGTTCTCCTGAGCTTATCCAGTTGGTCAATAAGCATATGCAGCTGGGTCACAACCAGTATGCGCCTATGCCTGGTGTCCCTACCCTTCGCGAGGTGATCGCCCAAAAAATAAAGTTGCTTTACAAAGTAGACATTGACCCCACTCATGAAATCACCATCACCACAGGTGCCACCCAAGCGATTTACAATAGTATCCAGACCATTGTGCACCCTGGCGACGAGGTCATTATCATCGAACCTGCTTATGATTCATATGCGCCGACTATCAAGATGTGTGGCGGCACGGTAGTCCCCTATGTATTGCGTGCGCCTGATTTCAAGGTCGATTGGGAAATTTTTGCTACACTCCTCAGCGATAAAACCAAATTGGTGATTATCAATACGCCGCACAATCCGACGGCGACTAGATTTACCCAACAAGATTTACAACAACTCAATGATATCTTGGCAAATCGCGAGGATATCTATTTGTTGAGTGACGAGGTCTACGAGCATCTAGTATATGATGGGGAGTCTCACGCGACAGTACTCCAATTTCCTGATCTCTACCGACGTAGTTTTCTCACCTATTCTTTTGGCAAAACATTTCATGCTACGGGTTGGAAGATGGGCTATTGCGTAGCGCCGGCAAAACTCAGTGAAGAGTTACGCAAGATTCATCAGTTTACCGTCTTCTCTGTCAATACTCCTATACAGCATGCCATCGCGGAGTACATGCAGACGCCCTCTAACTACGAAAGTCTACCGCAGTTTTACCAACAAAAGCGAGACTTATTTTTGGAGGCGATGCAAGGCAGTTCTTTACGCCCTTTGCCGAGTGCGGGTACTTATTATGCCTTGTTTGACTACAGCGCAGTGAGCGACAGAAAGGAGCTGGATTTTGCGAAGCATCTTACCGCCGAGCATAAAGTAGCCACTATTCCCGTATCTCCATTTTACAGCGAATCTGTAGAGAACCAAGTCCTTCGTATTTGCTTTGCTAAGAAGGAAGATACTTTGTTGGAGGCGGCGAAGAGATTGTCTGTTTTGTAAATTCAATGATCAATGTGCAATGAGCATTTTTCAATGCTTTTCTTACTTGTTCTTAGATGCGGTAAATCAATGGTCAATGTACAATAGTCAATTTTCAATGTGCAAAGAGGAATTTTTAAATTATTGACATCTTCTCAAGCCCAAGCATTTCTTCAGTTATTTTATTTTTTTGATTTGGGCGCATCATCCCTCCATTCGCTGAAAAAGCGACTGGATTGAGGTCAGGCTATCCGAGACTCCGCGTTCGCTGCGGTCCTGCGCCTGCGAAAAAGCAGGCTTGGACTGCCGATGAAGGTATCGGCATCCCTCCTATCCTTTGCGCGTAGGGGAAGGAAAATTTCAACAATAAGAAATACGTTAAATAAATTGATGCACGCGATAGATAAGAAATATTCAACTATTACTTAACTACCTCGTGTTTACATAGAGGGCACCTCTATCATCAATTTTCAATGAAAATCTACTTTCTTTTTTTCTTCTTTGGAGGATTGATTAAAATATTCGCTCCAAGGGTTAAACTGAAATTTATAAATCTTTGACTAAGCGCATATTCATCCTGTGTGATTGCTGTAAGCGGCAATTGAATTCTTGGCGCTATAGATAAATTCACTCTATTGTTAATCGGCTTTTGAAACTCTGTTGCAGCCCATATACCAAAACCTGTTTGTCTTTTAAAAACTTGATTAAAAAGAAAGCTTCTATTGCGTCCAAAATCTAAATCGTTGCCATCGGGCCCCGATATACTTCCAGTAAAATTGTGGTACAGGTTAATATCTACACCTGTCATAAACCGAAAATCATATTTTCGATTGTGCCAAGCTTTCCCAATCCCAATAGGCACGTTAATAAAAGTATGTGTATTGAAATGCCGAACGATTTCTCTGGTCGTTATGGTTTTTTCTTTTAATGCAAATTGCGTGTCTATTATTTGTCCTTGGGCATCTTCTGTAACAGAAATAATTCCTTCTGAAATTTCTTCCACCACCGTTGTACTCTCAAAACCATATCGACTATTTAATCTTTGCATTCCTAATCCAATAGTAAAAATAATATCTCTTCGTGTTTGAGCTTGAACATTAAATCCTACGCTATATGCTTCTAATTGTGTCTCTGTTTCTCTTCGTTGATTTCTATAAGCCAATTCTGAAGAGCTTGCATTTGTCCCTAAAATTCTCAAGGGAACAATCGCCGCGATTGTTGGCTGGATAGACCAAGTGTGTTTTCTTTTTGAAGACTTAAGCGCAATTTTTTTTGCTTTGTCTCGTTTGAGTTTTTCTTTGCGTTCTTTTTCTTTATTTTTTCTATTTCTCTCTTTTTCTTTCTTGAGTTTTTCTATTCTCTCTTTCTCTCGTTTGAGTTTTTCTTTTTGTTCTTTCCCTTTACTAACCTTTTCGCGGTCTATTTTTTCTCGCTTAATTTTTTCTTTGCTCGTCCCTTCATGTTCGGTCTTTTCTTGATTATCTTTAATGCGGCTATCATTTTCTCGAACGGTCGTTTGAGTTTCGTTTTTATTCGTTTGAGATTCTAGATTGTTATTTACTGTAGCATCTACTGGTTCTTTTATACCCTTTGCATCCAATAATTTATTTTCTGCAGTGGCTGGTATTGGTACATTAAAGCTTTTTGTCTCTGTCCTAAAAAATTCAACTCCCGCATTTAAATTTTGCGAGACACCTTCTCCCAATGTTTCTTTTTTCTGAGTACTAACTTTTGTGTTCCTTGAAACTAATTTTTGCAGCGCTTCCGTTTTTTGAGTAGCCTTTGCAATAACCCCATTAGGAGATAGTGATGTTTGAGAAGAGGGGCTACTCTCCAAGCTTCTATCTTCCTGAGCTAAGGATTCGATGTTATCATTTTGCAAGCTAGGCGTATTAACTGCAATATTATTTGCAATTGCATGATCAGTCTTTGCCTCCTCAATCGTTTCGATTACTGTAGCCTTCTGTTCTTTGTTGACAAAAGTATAGGTATAGAGTAAACCCATTGTAGCAAGCCCTCCAAAAAACCAAAGAATGATGAATCTTCGTTTTTTCTTTCGCTTCAATTTAGGTTCAATATTGTTCCAAATTTCATCGTGATCCAAGTTATAACTATACTCTTCGAAGGAACGTTTTATATTATTTTCAAGATTATTATTTTCCATTTTTCAAATTATTGAAGATTAGGTATACTGCATGCTTCTGCCATTACTGACCAGAAATGCCTTCCTTTGTGGAAACACTATGGTTTCCTTGGTTTTTAATTAATTTTTGCAAAGTTTGTCTAGCTCGTACTAAAAAAGTTCTAGAACTACTTTCTTTGATACCCAGTAGACCAGCAATCTCTTTATGACTATATCCATCTACGACTGCCAGCTTAAATACAGTACCATGAGATTCTGGCACCTTCTGCAGTAGTTTTAAAATATCTTCTATATTTAGCTTGCTATGTACATGCGGATTTACACTTGGCTGCACTGCCGTATCCGTTATTTCGGTTGTTTCTTTTTTAGTTTTTCGAAGTTTGGCTAAGGCATGGTTAATAGTAATTTTCTTACACCAACTCTTAAATGGGATGACCTCTTTCGATTCGTATTTGGCCACATTATTAAAGATTAATATTAAGGACTCTTGAAGCAAATCTTTAGCATCTTCGAAGGTGGAAGAGTATCGCCTACAAATGGGAAAAAGAAAAGGCGAGAGATGGTCAACCATCTCTCTTTGTGCCTTTCGGTTTAGACTTTTACAGTTTAAAATTAGTTTTTTGTTCATGGCGCTCGCTTTATGATGAAATCTCCAGAAACGTTTCTTGAATTACCGTAATTATCAATGGCAATTCCAGAATAATTACCTGTTATAAATTCTCCATCATCTGCAGTAACATTTACAATTATATCAGGACTAGCCGCTTCTACACTATCAAAATTCGGAGCTACTCCAAAGTTCACAATACTTAAAAACGAATTTACATCGTATGTACCTACTCCAATATAGTCTCTCAGTTCTAAGGTGAATGTTCCTGCTATACTAAGTCCTTCCAATACCAACCAGTCGGTCGTCTGATTTGGCCTTAAGTAATATTGTGTTGGAGAAGTAAAGTAGCTAACTCCATCTACTACTAAGCCAAAATAATCAGTTAGATTCTCGCAAGTATTTTGTAGACCAAGGTCAACATCGTCATCCATACTTACTGTAGTTGTAATCGTAGAACCCATTTCTAGGCTACTATAAGCGGTTAATTCCATCATAGGAAAATCCGTACACTTCAAAGCAATATCAATATCGTAGCTTCCATTATTAGAAATAGGAAAAATGGCTAAGGTTCCAGGATATCTGACTCCAAGATGCCCAATAGGTGCATCTGCAATTTGACAGTGCGCAATCGAGCCTACTACATTGATTATAAATTCTGATACATTGTCTTCCAGAATTATATCTTCTATTTGAGTATCCATTGAGAAAGGGCCTATTTCAGCAGTATGTAGTACATTATCACAATGGTCCAATATTGTAATTAATAAAGGAGCTGATCGCGGTACTGACCCACAAAAGAAACCCTCTAGATCCGTATAGCCCCAATAAATAAAATTATCCGTTAGATCTTCTACCACTACCTTTAAAAATGATGCAGCAGATAGGTCAGCATTAAATACCTGGGCAGAAAGACAGATTGCTTCTAGTGGAACATCACAGTTCCATATTCCAGAATTTGGAATAACACAAACATAAGAGCTACCCGACTTTTTGCACTTTCCCTTTTCTAACCATTGTCCTTCTTCTAAATCATATTCCCAAAGAGGCATTTCATCAGGCGCATCACTTTCTAATTCGCTTGGTATTGGAATTTCCGCCATTAATTCAGCACCTGGCATAAGTTCTAGCTTTTCACCAGATGCAGACTCCAAATCCAAAGCAAGCATTCCATAGGTGGCTAATACTTTTTCATCTCCATTGGCATCCATCGCGTTCAATGCCCCTGGCATAATGCCTCCAAGATTTTCATCAGTAGGATCAATCCATCTAGAAAAAACATGGACAGGTCCCGTATGGATTTGACCAGATGAATTCAAAATACTGTTTTCGGGTACCGTTAGCTTTAAGCCATTTGTTTTGCTGATAACTTGTTCAGAACTTACGTTTATAACGTTTGGCACTCCCTTTTCAAGAAGCCTAACTTCAACAAAACTGGTTCCACCTGCAGTAAAATTTGAATGAGCGACTCCTTCAAAGAAGCCATTAGCTTTTGCAGTGACAATGTCTCCACCATTCTTTTTGACCTCTACTGTATTGAACTGGAAATTTCCATCGGAATCTGATGTAGTGGTTCCACCAGAGATTTCAAGTAAAACATTCGGAAGCGGTAATCCTGCCTCGTCCACCACTCGTCCCGTAATAGTACTCTGTACAAAGACAACAATGTCATCCTCTTCGACATTAACCATGATGTCATTGATGTCATTTCGACAACTTGTAAGGAAAACAAGAAGTAATGAAATATAAAATAGTGGTTTTTTCATCGTTTTTATTTTTTGGTTGACTAATACTTATAAGATGCTTTTACTAGTCAATTCGCTACAGCAGCATATCATTTTTTCATATTTAGTTATTTTCCTTTATCCTATTCAAGCGAGTCAAATGCCTATTTTACAATAAAACTATAGTATAATTTTACTCCATATAAGTTTAAAGATGATTGTAGTAGAGTTCACTTTGAAAACTCATTGACCCCTTAAATATCTCTTTTGGCGATATTTCTCTCTAGATTCCAAAGTAGACTCCTATTAAAATTAAGAAAATTAGATCTCATGTTTAAGTAGCCATCAAGATTTCTCAGCCGAGAGCAGAAATCTTATCTCAAAAGAAGTGAAGTTGTTGCAATGAATAGATGTAAAAGTGGGAATAAAAAGCTCAAAAAAAGTATTAAACTAAGTAGTGCCTATATTACCTATATGAGACACACTACTTGTATTTTAAGCAAGCTATTTAAAAACCAAATTGGCCTGAACTATTTTAGCTAAGTACTTTATTAGGCCTTAAGAAAATCAGGATTGAATCTTATCTACACTTTTTGGCAGATTGAGTTCATCCCACAACTGAATATCGTCTCGGTAGGAATCGTATAGCTTGATGAACTCTCTTGCGCATTTGGAAGCAAAAGAGGTAGGTGCATTGCTGAGAATGCAGATAGAGACATTATCTTTTCTATTGTATAGCAATTCACTTTTGTAATGATTGACATAGCCGCCGTGGTAGATGTATTCTCCTGGCGTGTTTTTAGTATCGAGTACTCTCCAGCCTAAGGCATAGTGAGCGTTTTTGATTCCCTTCCATCTCTGGTAGTACTTTTTACGATTTTTGGTGTTAACAACGGGTGTAAATACTTCTTCTAAAACTTCATCAGAGATAACCTCTTCGTGTTGCCCCATGAGGAGTTGTAGCCATTTGCTCATATCAGAGATACTTGCATTGACCCCACCTGCAGAAGTAGCATTAAAATACTTGGACGAAACCCTGGTAGGTCTCCAGCCTCTTTTTTTACTATAATAATGTGGTAAGGCCGCGTTATCACAATTTCTGATATCGTTGCGAGTAGCAGATGCGTCCTCCATCCCTAGTGGCCCAAAGATTTTATTATCTAGTAGTTCTTCATAGGTATTGCCCGTTACGTGGTGTACTACATCTTCTATCCATGAATAGCCTGCGTTTTGATAAGCATATACCTCGCCTGGGTCCCCTATTAGTTTTAGGTCTCCCAGTTTCTCTTTGATTCTGGTCATAGACCTTCCCTTTTCTAGCATATCTGTATAAGCATGATACGGTAAGCCACTGGTATGCGAAAGCAAGTGTTTTACTTCTACGTTTTCCGTAGAATAGCTATCTCCCAATTTGAAATCTGGAATGTAGTTGTATAATTTATCGTCCCAATCTAGCTGTCCTTCATCTACTAAAACGCCAGTAAGCACTGATGCAAATCCTTTTGATAAAGAACCGATACGAAAAACAGAATTTTCATTGACCAATTCTTTACGTTTTCTGTCTCTATAGCCAATTCCTTCTGTATACACAATCGTACTATCCATCACAATAGCTATGGCTGCACCAGGTTGTCCGATTCGTCTAAGTAACTTCTTTGCTTGGGTATCGAAGTCCGCTATGAAAGCTTGTTTTACTGGATTGATTTGCTGGACTATCTCTTGTTTATCTGCGCTAGCGTCTTCTGCTTTAGGTGCTTCTTCAGAGCTGAACATGCTCATCAAGAA